>JAESUE010000402.1 GCA_016763235.1 Pseudomonadales bacterium | reverse complement strand
GGATTTATCCCTGGTTTTTCAGGATATTATTGGCACCCTCCAAACGGATAGTATTTTTCAGTTTAGTGAAGAAGTCTTCACTAACTATTTGTTACTTGCTCAAGGCGGAAACCCTAATATACTTTTAATGATTGAAGGTTTGATAATTTATTGGTCTCAGCTTCCATAATCAGCAAAGCTGGCATAGGAAGTCATACAGTTGTTACTAAGGAGTGCTTGCATGGCAGGTGCAAAGAGTGGGATTCTTTCGCTCACGATTAAAGATAAGGCAGTGTTATACGCAGCCTATATGCCCTTTGTGGTAAACGGCGGGCTTTTTATCCCCACCAGTAAGCAATATCGCTTGGGAGATGAGGTTTTTCTGCTTCTAACCCTTATGGATGAGCCGGAAAAAATCCCTGTTGCCGGGAAGGTTGTCTGGATTACGCCGCGTGGCGCGGGAGGGACTCGTGCAGCGGGAATTGGGGTTCAGTTTAATGAAGAAGGCGATACGGCAAGAAAGAAAATTGAAACGTATCTTGCCGGAGCGCTTCAGTCTGACCGGCCTACACATACGATGTAATAGGCCTGCTTGTAAGCTCGGTTTGGTTTAGATGCTAATTACGTAACATCTCAGCGAACTCTGTAACTGTTCAGATTGCGTTCAAATTTGAGCGTGAGCTGAGCAGCTACCTAATTGCTTGCGCCTAAAAGGCGAAGAAAAATCTATACTACAAGGCCTTGAACGTCTGGCTATCCTCACAATACTGTTCGACGGAGGCGTCAATTAGATTAAAGTACCAACCGTTAATGGTGACTTTTTTCTGATCTAATCGTTCCCTAATCCAAGGGTAGGTCTTTAGGTTTTGCACCGATGTCATAAGAGATTTTCGGCTGCAGATACAGCGTTGCTCTTCGATGGGCAGATCGCTACTTTCTTTGATTGTCTCCTCTGCGGCAGCGATGGCGTTGCTCATCCACTGGTCCACACTGCTGTTTTCGCTTTGATCATGATTGATACGCTTATCGAGAACAGCTTGTATGCCTGCGCAGCGGGAATGCCCAAGTATAATGATATGCGGGATGTTGAGGGAGAGAAGGCCAAACTCTAAGGCGGCGCTGGTGGAAGCATAGCTTCGTTCACGGCTGTAGGGTGGAACCAAATTGGCGACGTTGCGCGCGACGAACAAGTCCCCAGGGTCGCAATCCATAATGAGAGCGGGGTCAACACGGGAGTCACAGCAACCGATTACAAGCGCCTTGGGTGACTGACCATCCAGGGCCAGAGTGTGGAAATTCCCAGCTTTTCCTTCAACGAATTTTTGTCTGAAACGTTCAAAACCATTGATTAAGTCTTGAAGTTGATGCATGTGTTTATCCCTTTTGTGGGTGCTAAATGAAATGCTCTGTGAACAAATGTCTCTGCAAATAGTATGGTTGAGAGCGAAGTAATTCAACGGATTGATTTAGACTTATGGAGCTCAGCATCATAGCGTAAACTTTAGTCCAATTCAGCCCCTATTCATTCGGTGATCGCATACTTCGCTGATATAGAGAATAGAAAGCAAATACCGGATTATGACTATGGAAATTCCTTACCAACAATTGTCAGCAGATGCGCTTTGCGCGCTTATTGAAGAATTTGTAAGCCGTGATGGTACCGATTACGGGGAGCAGGAACTATCTCTTGAGCAGAAAGTTGTTCAGGTGGAAGATCTTCTGCGCAAGGGTTTGGCGGTGATTGTTTTTGATTCTGATACAGAAAGCTGTGATATTGTGGTGCGAAATTAGTTGTTATACGCGAAAGCCAAAATGTTTTTTTAGGAGTTGAGTTTCTACTATGCGTAATGTTTTAAAAATTAGCTTTATATTGGTTCTTTCTTCATCAATGGTTGCTTGTACTACAGGGGGTGCCGTTGCTGCGTTATTAGTGGGAGGGGTTGCCACTGGCTACTATGTAGGGAAGGATAAGCGCGACATCAATACCATCGCGAAGGATGTTGCGACGACTTCGACGATCAAAAGCTGGTATTTTGGCGATAAAGATGTGAAAGCGTTTAACATAAATGTTAATACTTATCAGGGTGTTGTAACGCTTTACGGAACGGTAGATACCAAGGCCGTAGAGATGCGCGCAATGGAAGTTGCGGCTAAGGCAGAAGGTGTTACCAAAGTAATTTCCAAGTTGACGGTACTTAACGAACCTTCTGCGCCTGCGGTAATGGCACCTACTCCTGAGCGGGTTCCTGTTTCTCAGCCAGGTGGTATTATTGAAGAACTTCCTTGATCGATATAACAAAGAGGCACGAAGGGCTGCCGGCATGCCTGTTAAATCCGGAGCTTTATCCTCACCCTGTTGCCAGTTTAAGGCTGGTTGAAACACATATTTCCTGGGTCATCTTGACGGGTAGTTTTGTTTATAAATTTAAGAAGCCTTTAACGCTGGATTTTCTTGATTTTTCCAGCGTTGAAAAACGTAAATACTTTTGTGAGGAAGAGATAAGGTTGAATCGGCGTTTTGCGCCAGAGCTGTATCTGGGTGTCGTGCCCTTGTGTTGCCAGGAGAGTGGTTTAAGGCTTGGCAGGGGTGGCCATATTGTAGACTATGCGGTAAAAATGAAGCAGTTTGATTCTGGCTGCTTGCTAGATCAACTTGTGGTTTCTGGGGCTATGAGCCTACAAATTGCCGAACAAATCGCCGTTAAGATGGCAGGCTTTCATGCGTCTCTTTTTGCTCGAAATTGTGAACCTAATGCCGAGTTTGGGAGCTTCCAGTCAGTTTCCAAAGCGGTTCTGGATAACTTTTCTACCATAAGGCCTTTTCTTTCCCATGATGAGCTTCTTTCTTTGGAAGTGTTGGAAGGATGGTCTCGTAATGCGCTTATCAATCTAGAGTGCGCTTTAACTGAGCGTTGGCAATCTGGAATGGTTAGAGAGTGCCACGGTGACCTCCATTTGGGTAATATGACCCTGATAAACGGTGACGTCACATTCTTTGACTGCATTGAATTTAATCCGCAATTTCGTTTTATTGATGTGGTTTGTGAGTTGGCGTTTGTACTGATGGATCTTGAAAGCCGAGGGTGCTATGCCGAGGCAAATCATTTGCTTAATATTTATCTTGAATACCGTGATGATTATCTTGGTTTGAAGCTTCTTAATTTCTATAAGGTTTATCTTGCTTTAGTGAGAGCGAAAGTGAGTTTGATTCAAGAGAGAGGGCAGGGTGTCGGCAAGAGTGCTGTATGTGATAACGGCGAACCTACTGCGTTTCAGCGTTATATATGTTTGGCTGAATCCTACCTAAAACCTCGGGGAGTTTTTTGTGCGCTTACCCATGGTGTGTCTGGATCAGGGAAAACCACGGTTGGTCGCGAGATTGCTGCGAAGGCTGGGGCGATACAAATTCGCTCAGATGTGGAGCGAAAACGCCTTTTTGGCTTGGCTCCATCTGAGCGGAGTAGAGAAAAGCTAAATAAAACTATCTATACGCAGGATATTAGCCGGAAAACATTTCAGCGCTTGGAAAACCTTGCGAGAACTATCTTGGATGCCGGCTTGTCTGTTATTGTGGATGCGACTTTTTTATCTCGTCGAAGTCGTGAACCTTTTGAAATATTGGCAATTTCGCTAGGCCTGCCATTTCATATTCTCAATACGGTGGCCAGTGATTCCACTATTCGTAAGCGGCTTGTGCGAAGGGAGAAGCAGGCGCTGGACGCCTCTGAGGCAGGGCTTGACGTGATGTTGGCGCAAGTCAAAGTCGTGGAGGATTTTACTCGTGCAGAGCGTGATTGTGTTGTTGTGATTTTGAGCGAGCAGCCCTTAAGGGGTGATATTTTAACTATCCTGTTGGAGAACGGAGTTGATCAAAATAATTAAAAACATCGGGCTAGCAACCCTGATCTGTGTGCTAGTCGGCTGTGTTGCACAAATGCCATCCGGCGATGCCATCGTGGGCGTGGGTTGCACGGAAGATTTTGTAAGCTACAAAAAGGATCTTATGCGTTTGATAGAAGAAGGTGAAGAAGAGGCTGCACAGCAGCGTCTGAAGGAGATTATTGAATACGTGGAATGTGAAGAAGAGGAGCCACAGGAAAATAGGTGAACCCCTCTTGGAATAATATTTTTTAACGTCGAATAATGAGTGTATCGCAGTCAAGCTTATCAATAATGCCGCGTATCGTCGTGCCGACATGTTGAAGCGGGCTGGGGTTGCCATGGCTGCCCGCTACTACCAAGTCGACGTTCAGTTCTTTGCTAAGTTTGATGATTTCTTTGGTAGTCTTGCCCAGCGTGCAGTGCATGCGATCTTCTGGGATGGAATTTGTTTTGGCAATTTCGGCTAGCTTGCTTTTTGCTTGGCTAATGGCTTCTTCCTGTAGTTTTTTCATACTATCATCCAGTAAGCCCATAGTAAGGCCTCTGTCATAGGTGTAACCCACAGGCCTGACAACGTGAAGGATGCTTAATCTGCATTGGTCGCTTTTTGATAATTCCAGTGCCTTTTCCAGCAAGCCGTCATAAGATTCTTCCGTTAAATCGATGGCTAGCAGGATGTGTTGGTAGGTGGACATTAATCTCTCCAAAGGTAATTTTATTTGGTAACACCTCAGCTCACGCTCAAATTTGAACGCAATCTGAATGGTTACAGAGTACGCTGAAAATAGTTACTTTGATTCTTGCGCTGTTTGGCCTGTTACAGTGCCATGACAGTAGAGCAAGACAATAAAGTTTGCTGGTTAATTATGCTTGAGCTTTGTCTGAGCAAGCAAGACAATAAGTGGTATAGGGAATTGCTTCCAAGCGTTTTTTGTTGATGCTCGTGCCACAAGCGCTGCATTCATCGTATTTTCCGCTTTCAATGCGCCCGAGTGCAGCGTTTATCTGGCTTATTTCTTCTTTGCCTTCTTTATCCAAGGCGATCATTACTTCAAAATTACTCACTTCACTGGCTTGTTCGGAAAAGTCAGCGCTTAGGGGCTCGTCCCGATGATGAATATGTTTATCGGTACGGCGTAATCGTGCCTCAATTTCTTCTTTTTTTGCGAGAAGAAGAGGTATTATTTCTTTGTAAGTGCTCATCTGAAATCTCTCTTAGTATTCCTGTGTTTTAAATGCCGCTTTTATTTAACAAATCTGCAACATCCCGGAGTATGCCTGTGAGCGTAGGGTGGTCTTGTTCGAAATGAATAATGGCTTCCTCCAATCCCTCTGGGTACAGCTTATCGCCTTCTGGGCGTGCTTGGTTCATGTGTTGTATATCTTGAGCTATTTGACCCAGCAACTGCGTGCTTTTTTCATCCAGTGCTGTTTCAGGTTGATAGCTTTTAAGCTGAGAGTGCAGCTTTTCAAGTGTTTTAATAAGCTCTTCTTGTTGGGTCATTGCGATTTTTTTCCTGGGAGCAAGTGGTTGTGTTGAAAAACATAGTTACAACATTGGTAACTATTCAGCTCACGCTAAAATTTGCGCATACCGGCGTTATAAAATGATCATTTATGGGTATAAACTCACATTTTAGCCTTGTTCTGCTCAAATTTGGACGCAAGCTGAGCAGTTACAGGGTTCGCTG
>JAESUE010000401.1 GCA_016763235.1 Pseudomonadales bacterium | reverse complement strand
TTATCGGCGGAATCTATCGGGGTGCCGGTAAAGCCAATAAAAGAGGCTTCAGGCAAGGCATCGCGTAGATGTTTGGAATAACCAAAAGTGTATTTGCCAGTTTTAGGATTGAGCTTGGCTTTGTCGCCGTATTGACTGCGGTGGGCCTCGTCACTCACCACCACAATATTATGACGGCGGCTTAATACCGGATGGCTGTTTTCATCCCCAAGCAACGCGAACTTCTGCACCGTGGTAAAAATAATACCGCCAGATTGCCGCGCGGCTAATATCTCGCGCAGTTCATCTCTGTCACCCGCTTGCACAGGCGTTTGTTTTAAGGTTTCGGCGGCCATACCAAAGGTGTTAAAGAGCTGGCCATCAAGATCATTTCTATCGGTAACGACCACAATAGTCGGGTTATTCATTTCAGGCTGAGCCAACAGCTTACCCGCATAACACACCATCGAGATCGACTTTCCCGAGCCCTGCGTGTGCCACACCACCCCCGCCTTACCCGAACCGGGTATCACCTTATCGCCATAATTCGCGCGCGGTTCAGTCACCCCGTTCTCGTTGCGCCGTGCGGCAATCACCGTGGCACGCACCGCTTCTCGCACCGCATGAAACTGATGATAAGCGGCAATTTTTTTAATCGTAGCGCCTGCGGTGGGCTTATCTAAAGAGCCACCATCTTGCTCAAATAATATAAAGTAGCGAATATAATCTAAAAATAAGGCCGGTTTGAAAAAGCCTTTTACCAGGGTTTCTAAAAAGTATTCGTACTGCGGTTTGTCGTGCTCGTTATTCACCACTCGCCACGGTAAAAAACGCTCTTTACTGGCGGTTAGCGAACCCACCCGTGCATGTAAACCATCACTCACCACCAAGGCTTCATTAAAAACAAACAGATCGGGGATTTCATCTTTATAGGTTTGCAACTGCTGGTAAGCCGACCAGATATCGGCGTTACTATCGGCAGGATTTTTCAGCTCTAATACCGCCAGCGGCAAGCCGTTAATAAACACAATCACATCTGGGCGACGATTGCCCTTTGAGCCGGTAATCGTGTATTGATTCACCACCAAAAACTGGTTATTGGCCACATTGCTGAAGTCGATCAGCTTTACATAATCGGTTTTTTCTTCACCACCCGCCTTGGTATATTCAACCTTCACCCCCTCTAGTACGTACTGGTGAAAAGCCTTGTTGTTTTTAATCAGCACCGGGGTTTCGGCTTTGGCAATTTGAACCGCCACTTGCTCTAAGGTCAGCAAGGGAATATGAGGATTAATAATTTGCAGCTGCGCTACCAGACGATCATGCAGCACGACTTGACGGTAATCACTGCGTTCGGCAGCTGACTCACCAGGGGCAATATCGTAACCACACACATAGTCATAACCAATGGATTGAAACCAATCGAGGCAGAGTTGTTCTAGTTGGTCCTCAGTGATCACGGTTTAATCCTCACGTCTATTGAAAATAAGAATGTATTCACTAAACAAGAAAATCCGATTCCTCTGTTTCCCTGTCATTTCAACTAACACACCCCACTTAACAAAATCATTAACCAAAGCAGAAGCCGTATTCGTTTTTATACTTAATTGATTAGCGACTCGTTGAATATTCACTGCAGGTGATTGATAAAGCATGCGCATTAAGGCTTGAGCATTTGACTGTCTGCGCGTACTAAAATGCGGTAACACCTCACGCTCAAGCCGCTCTTTTAATACCATAATATCCTTGAACACCTGTATTGAACTGCCTGCTGTTTCGACGACACCGTATAAAAAAAAGACCAGCCACTGTTTCATGTTATTTGACTCACGCACCGCCATTAAACGGTCAACATATTCTGTTTTATTTCGCTCAAAGTAATCCGATAAATACAGTGCAGGCTTATGCAACAGGCCAAAATCAGCAAAATACAAGGCAATCATCAGCCGCCCTAAACGCCCATTACCATCTAAAAAAGGGTGAATAGTTTCAAACTGATAATGAGCAACAGCAATTTTAATAAGGTGAGGAACATGTAATTGTTGATTATGAAAAAATAATTCCAAATCACTCATAAGCGCTACCACCTCTTCTTGATGTGGCGGAATAAATATCGCATTTTTCAAACTCACGCCGATCCAATTTTGGCTGGTACGAAATTCTTCCGGTTGCTTAGCCTCCCCCCTAACGCCCTGCATCAGTTTGTGATGCGTCTTTTTCAACAAGCGATTGGACAAGGGCAGGCTTTCTAATTGCGCTATGGCCTGGTTCATAGCCAAAATATAATTTTGCACCTCATCCCAGTCATCCTTTTTTTCTGGGTCGATATCCTGCTCGCTCAATAAAGCCTCTTCCATATTGGTACGAGTACCCTCAATACGGCTGGATTGTGTCGCCTCTTTGGTAATATGCATTCGAATAAAGAAGTCTGTATCAGGTATGAGCTGAGAAAAGGCGTTTAACTCGCCCAAAGCCCTATCAGCCTCACTTAATAATTGCTGTATTTCAGCGTCTTCGAATGTCCAATCGTGGTTAATGGGCTCTGGCGAAAAGCTTTTATACTCAAACTGGGGTTTATAAGTGCCCGATTGATAGTCGTTAATGTTCAATTATGTCGAATTCCTAGCTAGTTTTGGATATAAGCGCTTAGTTATGTTTAAAACTAGCTGAAAATAATCGTTATATCAATTCTAGCCTAGTTTTCGATATAACGGCCTTGTTATGTCGGAAACTCACTTAATCCTTCAGTAAAATAAACTGCTGTGCTAAACGAATAATCAGCTCTTTTTGTTCCGGCTTACTTTCTGCCACCAATAAAGCCAAAGCAACCAAAGTATTATCATTGACCAACGATTCAACCGGCTTTGCTAGAAAATGTTGATTAATACGCAGATACCACAAAAACAAGAACGACCCCGTGCGCTTGTTGCCATCGGCCAGCGGATGATTTTTAATCACAAAATACAACAAATGTGCTGCACGACTGGCCACGTTGGGGTAAAACAGCTCATCACCAAAACCTTGCTCAATGGTCGCAATAGCCGATTCCAGCCCATCACCTCGCAATTGGCCAAACAGCTCCGTAGCCTCACCTTTGGCCATCAGTATTTGCTTTAATTCGGCTATTGCTGTTAGAACAGGGGATAATTCCAAAGCCTGCATTTCGTCTTGCTTGACGGTTTGGTCGCTTAAGCTTTGTTCATCATAGGCCTGTAACAATGACCAGCTACGGGCATAATCGCTCACCACAGCTAACACAGCGGCACCTTCCGCCGATACCAACTGCTGATTCCCCAAGGTTTGGGAGAGCAATTGCACCACTTGCTCAAACTCTATACCCTGCTCTTGCAGCCGTTTCTGGTTAAGAGTGTAACCTTGAACTAAGTGCTGCTTGAGTAGTTTTGTTGCCCATTGGCGAAACTGCACTCCGCGCTGGGATTTAACGCGGTAGCCTACCGAAATCGCAACGTCCAGATTGTAGTGCTTGGTATCGTAGGTTTTACCGTCTGTGGCAGTTGTCCGGAATTTCCGGACAACTGCAGATTCCGACAGCTC
Organism: Pseudomonadales bacterium; assembly: GCA_016763235.1. Taxonomy (GTDB): domain Bacteria; phylum Pseudomonadota; class Gammaproteobacteria; order Pseudomonadales; family UBA3067; genus UBA3067. The sequence goes on along the minus strand of JAESUE010000401.1, from coordinate 4,524 downwards.
GCCCTCTTTGAAGATATTGCGAATATGCTCCGAGACAGTGCGCTTGTTCTTGTCAAACAGCTCGCACATCTGCGCTTGGGATACCCAAACAGTATCTTGCTCTAGCGAAACATCCAGCTGAACGCTGCCATCGGCAGACTGATAAATTTGTATTTGTTGGCTGTCAGACATGATTAGCGCCTCTTTAAGCAATTCAGATTATTGAGCAGCCAAACCTGAGTGCTCAATAAATCGTAAGTGGTGGTTTTAAAACCATCGAGTCCAGGTTTGTTCTAGCCGGTCTTCGGTGATCATACAATAAACTCTCAAACGCTCTTTTATTACCAGTCTACGTTTAAAAATGTAACCCCTTGTTATACCGTGGGTTTTACAGGCACTTTTGCTCTGCTATTCAATTTCGATAGCCGTATTATATGGACACTCAGGCAATAGCCGCCTACAATTTCCCGTAATACGCCCGACGCCTCTTCACTCTTTTGTGTACGCGTCGGTTTTCTATTCTAGCAGCGTATTTCTGTAATCAATCCCACAATCCCCAGTCCAGCCAGTCATCCAGAAAACCAAAATCTTTTAGGCTCACAGCGCCACTACTTACGCTTGGAAACTCATCCATTAGCAGCGCAAAACGTGTCGGCCAGCTGAAATTGGGGCATATCACCTTCATCAGCTTTCGCATCAAGCAAAAATAGTAAAAGGGGCGCGCATTGTTTAATTACTGCCAATGGCTATCGTCTTGTAATAAAGCGGCACGCTCTAATACATTGATATTCCATAAACGGCTATGATGTGCAGACACATTTCGAATAAAGTTAAAGCTGCGCAACCAGCCTTCAAATGCTTTGCCGTTAGCAGCACCGTATTTTTGAGCGATCACCCATTTATCGGCCTCCTTCATTCCTGCATAGAGTTTTGACATTAAGCCAAAATCCCATACCTCAATCGCCACCCAAATCGGAAGCCTGCCATACTTCTTGCGGTAATGAACAACAAAAGGCTCTCGTCGGGCGCGATCTAAAACTTGGGCATGGCACTTTAACCAAACTTGATGCTGAGTTTTTCCTTCGTTTTTGCTTGCGATAACTATCTTCCACATAGGCAGCGGGTAAATAATCCTCGTCTCGCTGGTTGATATATTTAGTATGCCCACCGGCTTTTTCTGCAACCACATCAATGACAATATCCAGCATTCGGCTACGAATAGCCTTTGCGCGCTCACTGTCAGTGACCAACATAGCCATATTCAAGACAGCCCTAAAGGTAAGCACACCTAAAGAAGGGGCTTTAGGGTCAATGATGTCGACGACACCTGTGTCGTCGACATAGGCTAACTTGATGTTTCTTAAAGCCTTACCCTTCAGTATTTGATAACCATTTGCCTTCAACTCCTCCGCATGGCCATTTAAATAACGATCAATCGTGCGTTCATCAACGGCTAAAATATCTGCTGTCTGGGCTTTCGCAAATACCGTGTCACCTTCGTATTGCAAGCCACCCAAGGCCAGATGTGTTTCCAGCTGACTGAGAGCATAGGAGTTGTTGAGTATATTTTGTCGTGCAATAACTGATGTGCTTAAGTCTTTATTCATACGACATTCTCCTTATTTGACTTGGCGGCTAGTTCGCCGGAGAGGAGTTTGGGGAGTAGAGTATCTCTTAACTTACTCAAAGCAATAATTTCACGGCCACTTAATTCTATTTTCTCAAAAATTGGCGTTACCACTTCATCAAATCTTTGTATCAACTCGCCAATACAAATAGCCATTGAGTACGACTCAAAGGTTTGGGCAGTTATAGTATCGAATACCGCGCCATGCGTATTTCTTTGCAAAGTACTAATAGCTTCACGCAAGTTTAGGTAATTGAAATAAGGCCCGATTCCTTCAATACCGCGAATTCCATAGCAAGATTGATTCATGCACATTGGGGTTCCAACCAAAGCTAGCTTTCCTACTGTACCTCTTGCCGTGATAATCGTCGTGCCAATTGGAAGCAACTTAGTTGAAGATTTTTGCAGACCTAATGGACTAATTTTTTCAATGGTATCTACAACAAACACATCGCTAGGGGATGGGGCATCTTTTACTGAAAACCAAGGTATATCACCATTCCAATAAGCACCTTCAGATCGCTTTGGCGTACCTCCACCGATGATTTCAATTATCTCTGACAGCGACTTAACCTCCCACCCCTCCGGAATCTCTCCCAACTCAGATTCAACCAAAGCATCGGGGAATAAGGCGGCGGTGGCTTTGAGTTGTTGCCAGGTCGCTTCCGGCATCCTGCCTTCCGCGACAGAGCCTGCCCCATGAACGGAGTGAGTGTTTTGGGTATTAGCATTTCCCTGTGCATCGGTTTCTTGGCTCAGTTGGTCCAGTTCCTGTAAGGACTTTCCACTGATGACGGCCATGGCGGCGCGTTCACAGGCTATTGCGCCTGCATAGCCTGCACTTTCGGCAGAGGCTGCACCCTGAGCATGGTGATTGTTTTGGCGTTCGCTGTCGGTGGCGGCTCTTATTTCTGCTTCGGTGACATGGGGGTTTTCCGCTAGAAATTGTTTTCGGGCGGTAATTTTGGCGCGGGTGGGTTCGAAATCCACAAACCAGCTTTTAAAGATGGCTTGGGCGATCCGTTCGAGGGTTTGGTTGGTTTGGCGGTTTAGTTGGATTTTATCGTCGAGACTTTTTATAATTCTCGCTATTCTTTTTTGCACCACTAGTGATGGCAGAGGAATCTCAATCGCCTTCAGTATTCCTAAATTTATGTGAGGTACGCCCCCAATTATTGCATTATTACCGATTACTCTTTTTGCTTCAGCGCTTCTAAAATACGAGTATACGTAGTACGCGTCAGCGATCTCTTCGTTAACGGTCAGCTTCATCTGGCTTTGAGAAACCACGTATCTTTTAAACCTCACGTTTGAAGGAATAATAGCCACCTGCCCTAACGTCCCTCGCTGTGTGAAAACAATGTCACCTGAGCAGGCTGAATTTCTATGTAACTCGTCTCCCTTTTCTTTACTAACAAACACAAACCCTTCATCGATGAACTGATCACCGTTTAAATTCGTACCACGTATAACTGGTACGGCCTCTTCTTTCACATAGTGCTTTCTTGAGAGCGAGGAACCGAAGGGGCCACCTACACAGCTGTATTTTTGTTTTGAGGTAATATCATCAATTTTGACGAATGGGATTTCAGCTATTCCTAATTCAACACTCATAACCCAACCCAGCCCAGCATCCCCTTTACCTTTCTGCACCACCACCTTGTCCCGTTCAATAATCTTTCTAAAACTCTCCTTTGTACTCGCCCAATCCACAATATCCACTCGCATGGGAAGATCTGATTCATCAAATGCATCAGTAAGATCAGCAGAAACTGCCAGGCTTAACGGCGTTTTAGTAATGATAGCAAGATCAATATCTGAGGCTGATTTAGCTGTCCATTTAACCCGTGATCCAAATGCCCAGACTTCCAAGTCAGGAACAATCTGTTTGAGAATGGATTTAACTTCGGATAAATCGTTAGGATTTAAATCAATCATTGGGCTCGAATCATTCATATTGCTTCATCTTGACCTATCAATGCTTGATACAGGCATCGGGCTTCATCTAAAAAATCAAGTGCGGTAATGAATGTGGCCTCCGCTTTTTCCTGATCGTAAGCATGGCTACTGTCGGTTCTTGCTTGCCGGTAGTTTTTCCATTTTCGCCAGTCTGAACGTAATAAGTTTTTCTCGTTACCAATACGAATTATTGTTTGAAAACTGCCTAAATCTATTTCCTGAGGGCTTGCAGCAGTATCTTCTAAATAGCGTTTAAGCATTTTATGACTTAGCTCATAAGTGAATTCAAAACACTGAATCACAGAGTTTCGTAATTGCTCACGCAAACCATCATCGGTTTTTGCAATATCAGAATTCACGTACATGATACTTTTTTCTAATTGATTAATTGCGCTTTCAAAAGAAGAAAAATCAATACTCATGGCTGCCCCACAACTGTTGCGTGATTAAAAATAGAAAATTACAAATCATAACCCAAGCCCGCCAAGTTCTTTTTAATCTCAACTTCCAAACGATCTGATTCTTCAAACTGCGTTTTAAGCTGCGCCGTTAATCGCGCCATTTTTTCTGCGAAAGGTTCGCCGTCGTCTTCTTCTTCGGCTGCACCCACATAACGTCCTGGGGTGAGTACGTAGTCGTGCTTTTGCAATTCTTCGAGTTTGGCAGATTTACAGAAGCCGGGGATGTCTGCGTATGCATTGGCTTTGTTCTCTGGATTCCCGCCTTCGCGGGAATGACGGCCGGTGGTTTGCGTGGGAATGACGGTTGCAGTGGTTTGTGTAGAAGTGACGGTTGCAGTGATTTGTGTAGAAGTGATGGTTGCAGCTGTCTGCGTGGGGGTGATGGGGGTAGTGGTTTGCCAGTTGTGATAAGTCTCGGTGACGTGGTTTAAGTCATCTTGGGTGAAGTCGCGCAGTACGCGGTCTTTCATATAGCCTAAGTTGCGGGCGTCGATAAAT
>JAESUE010000400.1 GCA_016763235.1 Pseudomonadales bacterium | reverse complement strand
GAGATCGTGAAGCAGGCGATGTTGCTGCTTGGTAATGAGGACGAATATATTCGTATGAGCGTTGCCCATAATCCTTATGGTGATGGCTTGGCCTGTTCGCGAATTGTGGATTTTTTGAAAGCGGTTTAAACATTGTAAAACCGTAACTATTCAGCGAGCTCTGTAGCTGTTCAAATTTGAGCAGAAAAAGGCAAAAAATGTGCGTTTAGGCGTAAGCTAAACAGTGACAATAAGATTAGGTAATCGGAATCGTTCTATGACATTTAAAACAATTTCAGTAATAGGTTTGGGCTACATCGGTTTACCAACAGCGGCAGTATTTGCATCCCGTGGTTTGGATGTGATTGGCGTTGAGGTTTCAGAAAAAGCCGTGAATACGATTAATGCCGGTAAGGTGCATATCGTTGAGCCAGATTTAGATATGGTGGTACGTGGGGCTGTGAATGCAGGCCGCCTACGCGCCACCTTAACACCAGAACCCGCTGATGCTTTTATGATTGCGGTGCCAACGCCATTTAAGGGCGACCATGAGCCTGATCTTAGCTATATAGAGGCGGCAGCCAAAAGCATTGCAACTGTACTCAAGAAGGGTGATTTGGTGATACTGGAATCTACCTCTCCTGTTGGGGCTACTGAGCAGTTGTCTCTTTGGCTTGCTGCAACAAGGCCCGATTTAACCTTCCCCCATGCTTGTGGCGAGCTTGCTGATGTACAGGTTGCCCATTGCCCTGAGCGGGTGTTGCCAGGGAAGGTGCTTCAGGAGCTGGTATCTAACGACCGCATTATTGGTGGTCTTAGCCCTTATTGTACCGAGCGCGCAACCGAGTTGTATGAGCTTATTGTGGCTGGCGAGTGTATTGCGACCAATGCCCGCACTGCAGAATTGGCTAAATTAACAGAGAACTCTTTTCGGGATGTGAATATTGCGTTCGCTAATGAACTGTCGACTATTTGTGACCAGCTGGATGTAAATGTTTGGGAGTTGGTGCGTTTAACCAATCGTCACCCGCGCGTGAATGTTCTTAACCCAGGGCCTGGGGTGGGAGGGCACTGTATCGCGGTTGACCCTTGGTTTATTGTTCACTCTGCGCCAGAGCAGGCAAAGTTGATTCGCCTTGCTCGTGAAATTAATAACAACAAGCCCCTTTACGTTGTGGATCAGGTAAGAGATTTGGCTGATCAGTCTAAAAAACCCGTTATCGCGTGTTTTGGTTTGGCCTTTAAGGCAGATATTGATGATTTGCGTGAGAGCCCTGCGATGGATATTTGCGAAGCAATTGCTGAGCAACAAATTGGCGAGGTGCTGGCTGTGGAGCCTAATATCGGCGAGTTGCCTGAGCGGCTTGCGGAGAAGGGCGTTGAGTTGGTTTCAGTGAACGAGGCGCTAGAGAGGGCGAATACTGTTGTTATATTGGTGGATCACAAGTCGTTTATTCGTCTTCCCAAAGAAAAATTTGCGGCAAAAATGGTGGTAGATACGCGTGGTTTATTGTCGCGGTTGAGTTGATTTGGTTTTATAAAGGACTATTTTGAGATTAAGTAGCCCTTTATATTTGCTCAAATTTTGGGGTTCTATAATTAGGGTCAGAGTAGCATTTGTTTTTAATTTTACTCTGACCCCGATTATAGACCCCGATTATAGTGAAACCCATTTCGAAATGGTTAGGTTTTACTTTGTTCAAACCAAGCTATAGTGCATGTGTTCTGTGATTTATATCGAATATTTTCGAAACGATGAACTCCGAAACCTGTGTTAGTGACTAAGCGGCCTTAGTAAATAGACGAAAACTAAGCAGGGTGGTTTTTTAAAGCGACAACCTCTGGTCTCAAGCGATGTTTGATTGTGGTATAGGTGCTTCTATCTTTGGTGGCCAGGAACTCGGCTTTCTCCATACATTTTTCATAAAGGGTGCTTTCGGGAAATATTCCGTCGACAACCTGTTTAGGCAGGCACTCTTCTGCCCCCCATCTAACGCCGGTTAAAGCCAGCTCACTGAGAGCCTGCCGATTGGGTAAAAGCTTGATGATTTCCGTCATAATGGGCGAAAAGGGTAGTTTTACATCAACTTCTGAAAAGCAAAACCGGCCCCGGTCGGAGCGCATATAGCGAAAATCGAGGGCGCAGGCCATTATTGCCCCGCCCGCGTATACATTTCCTGTAATACACCCCACTGTCGGCAAGTTAAGTGTTGCAAGCCTAAGGTAGAGGCGCTCCATATTTTTAATGAGTTTAATCTGCTCGTCGGCTGTTTGGCCCATAAACCAGTTTAAGTTAATGCCGTTGCACCAGGTTTTTGGGTGGGAGCTGGTGATGACTAAGCTGGCGTTTCCTCTACTTGCTTCTACTTCATCCAAGTATGCAAAATATTCGTTTAGTACGTCATTGGTGTAGGTATTGTCTGTATTGAGGTCGTTGAGCCCCAGTACGTAAACTTGGCCCACTTGTTCGAGTGTTAGGTTTGACATGTAAGATACCTATTAAAATAGAAAGAGGAACGATTCCATCATTAAACGGAGGTTTGCGGCAGATTTTAGAATGAAACCGGCCAATATGCCAACCCCCTGTTGGGCTTCCTTCGAGGGATGGAAAAGTTGTATGCTAAAATCCATTGTAAATTCTTTTGCATAGCCTCAATTTGTAAGGCAACTGAATCCCTACTTCCCTAATTTTTGTTGAAAGAGCCCCGCTTCCTCGATGTTAACAGACGATATAAAGAACACTATTCAGCAGGCCTATAGCACTTTTATAGCAAGCAAAAAATATAATGCCCGAAAAAACCAACGCATTATGATTGCCGAAATTGCAAAAGTTGCAGCGAACAGTACCGATGTGGAGGATCGAGAGGAGGGTAGCTATTCTCATGTGGCGGTGATAGAGGCCGGAACAGGTATAGGGAAAACTATAGGATATATGCTTAGCCTTCTTCCTATAGCGCAAGCCTTTGAAAAAAAAATCGTCGTCTCTACGGCGACCATCGCCTTGCAGGAACAGATCCTTTACAAAGATCTGCCAGACCTTCGTGAACACAGCGGGCTAGATTTTACCTTTGCTCTCGCAAAAGGGCGAGGCCGGTATTTATGTACTTCCAAGCTCATTAACTTGCTTAGCAGCGAAGGCTCACACTCTCAGGAAAGTTTATTTCAAATTGATACACCGCTCACGCTGGATCGCTTTGCTATTAAGCGTTTTGAGAAGTTTAAAAACGCCTATCTGAATGATGAATGGGATGGTGATAGGGATAGTTGGGATGGGGAAATATATGAACATGAATGGCGTCATGTAACGTCCACGCACTATGAGTGTGGAGGTCGTCGTTGCCAGTTTATCGATAGCTGCCCCTTCTTTTCAGCTCGAGGCGCCATGCAAGAAGCCGACTGCATTATCGTGAATCACGATTTGGTGCTGTCAGATTTGGCACTTGGCGGCGGTGTTGTTTTGCCTGCTCCTTCGGAAACTATCTATGTGTTCGATGAGGGGCATCACCTTCACGAAAAAGCGATTAATCATTTTTCTCATCAAGTACGATTAAAAAACACCGAGCAGTGGTTGCAACAGTTTTTGCTTGAACTGCCCCAGTGTGCTCAGCAACTCCCATGGACAAAATCATCACAGTCTTCATTAAAAGGCCTCGCTGATTCGGCAACATCGTGCAGGGAATTGCTCGTAAGTACCCGCCCTGTGTGGAACCAGTTGTTAGGCAAAGAGGAGCGGTTTCGGTTTCCTAATGGTGTTATTTCAGATGAGTTGAGGGCGTTGGCGAAAGGGTTTTTGTCCCCCGTTGGGAAGCTTGTTAATACACTCGATGAATTGCTTTCTACCCTTAACGAAATGGAAGATAATCAAAAAACAGGGTCATTACAGCCCTTCTTTGAGCATTGGCAGTTGGCACTGGGTATGGCTTACCGACGCCTTCAGGGCACGCATAAGTTGTGGTCAAGTTACGCTTACCAAGATGTAAAAGGAAATGCACCTCATGCACGTTGGTTAAATAAAGTGGAGTTCCAGGGAGAAATAGACTTACAGCTAAATTGCAGCCCGATTTTGGCGCATGAGGTTTTATTGGAATATCTCTGGAAGAATTGCTTTTCAGCAGTTCTCACCTCTGCGACGCTTTCGACGGCAGGGGATTTTGATCGCCTTAGAATGCAAACAGGCCTCAATGAGCAAAGCGTCTATTGCAGCCTAGATAGCCCATTCGACTACAAAAATAACGCCACGTTAATCGTACCAAGCCAAGCCGCGGAGCCTAGCAATGAAGCTGATCATCTTAAAGGGATAGTTGACTATATTCATGAGGATATAAGCGTATCAGAAGGAAGTTTAGTTCTGTTCAATTCCCAGCGTCAGATGGAGGAGGTTTACACCCATCTTTCATCGGTATACCAAGATATAACGCTTGTTCAAGGTAGTTGTTCTAAGCATCTGATTGTGAAAAAGCATAAAGAGCGGATAGAGTCGGGCGAGGAGTATTATTTTCGGTTTGGCCAGTTTCGCCGAAGGTATCGACTTGCCGGGTAAGTACCTCACTCATGTGGTTATTGCAAGAATCCCATTTGCTGTGCCGTCTGACCCAGCCTCCGAAGCACTGTATGAGTGGCTAGAAAACCAAAATCGTAATCCATTTTTTGAGGTTTCTGTGCCCGATGCGACCATGAAGTTGGTGCAGGCTTGTGGCCGACTATTAAGAAATGAAAGTGATTACGGGAAAGTGGCAATTTTAGATAGAAGAATTATTAGCAAGGGCTACGGGAGTAAAATACTAAAGGCTCTACCGCCATTTAAGCGTGTTATAGAGCCTCCGCGAGATTAATGCAGGAGCACCTGTTCATCAGATTGTTCAGGTGCTTGTTCTATACCGTTACAAGATAAAGATCCCTATTAATTAGTTAAAGCACGCCATCCAGACGTTTTCTTTTTAGAGTCCGCTTTATCACCATCGGCCTTGTCGTCTTCAGGTTTTTTTGTACTGTCATCGCCTAATGAAGAAGACCAGCTGTTTTGTGATCTACGTTTGTTTTTTAAACGTTCTTTCGCAAGCTGTCTCTTGTGTGCTTCACTTTTTGATTTTTCCTCGGCCAATAGTTTCTGCTCTTTAAGTCTTTGTTGTTCCTTTTCTTTTTCTATAGCGTGTTGTTTTTCTGCTTTTTGGCGTTTTATTTTGGCAACCTTTTGTTCTTCCGCAACTCTTTCTGCTTCCCGTTTTTCTTTTAATTCCATCTTAAGTTTTTCAGAGGACAACCTATTTCTTTCAAGCTTTTCTTTCGCCAGTTTTATTTTAACAGCATCATTTTTTCTAAGAAGAGGTTCTGCGCTGGCTATAGATGAGAGGACTGAAGTATTACACTTTGTTGTAGACGACATTTTATTATTGATTTGTTGG
>JAESUE010000399.1 GCA_016763235.1 Pseudomonadales bacterium | reverse complement strand
GTTTTTTGATCGCCTTAATTTTGGCACATTGTGATGCCGCTTAGGTAGCGAGGCGAACCATTCCATTTTTTGTGCAAAAACACGCACAAAAGCCGCCAGCTTCACCGCGCGGTGTTTGAGACGTTAAGGCTGGTCGTAGTGACCGCCAATAGCAAAAATATAAATGTGTAAGTTGTCGAATTTATAAATTAGCCGATCTTTTTGTGAGATACGCTTTGACCATAATCCTGCAAGAGTATGCTTAAGAGGTTCAGGTTTTCCTGATCCTGCACTTGGATCATTTGAGCGAAGCATTTCTTTTAGTAGTTTACGCAGGGCTTTATGTAATATTTTATCTTTTTCACGCAGTTCTTCATATGCAAACCAAGTATTACCTTCAAAGACCAGTGATCTCATTTAATTGCTCTGTTGTTGGTTTATAGCCGGTATTTTGTGTGTGAGTAGCCAAAGATGCTGAGATTTGTAGCATTAAAGAGTTACTTTGTAATACGTGTAGGGTTTCTTGTTCTCTCTCCCAGTCGTCGGCACTTATTACTACAAAGTCCTCACCAGCACGACGAGTTACTTTAATGGGGGTGTGATCATTAACTACTTGTTCTATAAAAGATTTTAGATTATCTCTAAACTGATTTACACTGACAGAGTTCATTGCTTTCTCCAAGAGTACGGTGTTTCCGTACAACTATAGTGGTAATGCCTTAACAAAGCAATGCAATGGACAGCCCAAAGCTCAGCATCTTTTGTGGTCGGCGCGCTAATACCACAAAAGCCACTAATCTTTGGTCTGCCATTGACCGCGGAGTTATATTTTCTGAGTCGAATATGTATGTTGTTATTCAAGAAGAGAAAACAGGTTGCGGTATTGCTTCAGTAGCAAATACAGTTGGCTTGTCATGCTCTGAAGTTAAAGTGAAGGCTAACGCCATTGGCATTTATGTTGAGGACGATATGCTCTATTCCGATACAGTGTATGTGCGTAATCTGCTTAATGAGTATGGGGTTAAAACTTCTAGTGTTGAGGTGCCATTTGAAAAATGGAGAATACTAGAGGACACCCGTCTAAAAGTTGACATGTTTTTCTACTAATAATAATCCTCTTACGTTTACGCATAAAAAGGAACTTGAATGACACTCGCCCGCAAAGAATTGATCGCAGTTGAGGATGCGCCGTTCTATCACTGTATTCCCGCTGTGTGCGCCGGGCCTACCTGTGCGGCGAAGATGCTCTAAGCGGGCAAAACTTCGGTCATCGCAAGGTCTGGTTAGTGGAGCGCATCAAGTTTCTTGCTTCGGTCTTTTCCATTGACGTGTGCGCTTATGCGGTGATGTCTAATCACTAGCATCTGGTTTTGTTTGTCAATCAAGACGCAGCTAAATCTTGGGATAAAGAAGAAGTGATCGAACGTTGGGGCAGTTGTGTTTCTTTCCTTGTACAAAGATGGATGTCCTTTTAATCTTTTTCTTTTAATCTTTTTTTCGCTTAGTAAGTTATTCCATGTCTAATTTCTTGAATGATAACTTCAACCAAAGCGGTTTCTTCGATATCAATTACCCTGAAGTGCTAGGTGAAGATACGTTTGAACACTTAATTTATAAGCTATTTAATTTACGCATTATTGTATTTTTATTAATTTAATGCGATGTAGCAGGCCTGACCCTGAATAATCTCTACATGCCGGTACTCTGTATTACAGCCTTGTCGAAACTGCCAAAGCCAATGGGCTGGGGCAGTATGCGTATTTCATGGTTATGTTAAAACAGCTTGCGTATGCGGATACCGTTGAGAAGTTGGAAGATTTACTGCCATGGAGATAACATTCTAAGAATGTACCCATAATTAATGGGCGCTTACTTTTTGTTTGTTTCATTCACTTCTCGGTAGTCGTTGACGCATTTTACGCGTCGATACCTACCTAACTTATGATTAGGTAGGTATCGTTTTATTGAGCTATACGTGCATAATTTCTTTACGGAAGCTATGAAGGATAAACAGCACTTCCTCTTTTTCTCGCTGACCAACATTGTTGTTGTCTAGTGCATCTAAGGCATCGTCTAAAGCTGCCATATATTCAACGGCAGAAATATTCATATTTTTATGAACGCTGGTCATATCTTTGCCCTCATAGCATGCAGCCCCGCCAGTACCGGTAATGAAAAATGTTGCGGCACCCTTTTTAAGTTTTTCAGGGTCGGCATTTGTGAACCGGGTGCTAATAGTTGGGTTAGATAAATGATTATCCACCAAATCATTCGCTATTGCGTTAATGCCTGGCGTGCCGCCTAATCGTTTGTATAAAGATTCGCTCATTATTATCCCCGTTGTTGTTTTGAACTAAGATAAGCATAGCCCTCGACGCACTGTTCATGCTAGTACAGAAAGTGGACTAGACTGCTGAGATTAAGCAAAATAACGAACATGGTAATAAAGGCGATAAAAATCAATGAGTAAACATGTTCAGTACGGTCAATATTGTCCACTTGCGATGTCATCTGAGTTTTTGTGTACTCGCTGGACGATGTTAGTGTTAAGAGAGCTGCTATTTGGCTCATCCCAATTCAACGACATTAGCCGAGGTGTGCCTCGTATGTCACGCACGCTTTTATCCAGTCGTTTAAAGGAACTTATTGAGGTGGGGGTTTTAACGCGAGAAGAGGGTGCGGGTTCACTGGTTCACTACCGTTTGACCAATGCCGGTAAAGCACTTGGTCCAGTTGTTATGAGCATGGCAGGATGGGGGCAAGAATGGTTGAAAATAGAACCCTCTGTAGAAGATATCGATGTCGGTCTGCTTATGTGGGATATTCGCCGCAATATTAAACCCATGCCACAGCTTCCTAATCCTTTTATCGTCGAATTCTTCCTAACGGATGTTCCAGAAAGCAAGAGTCAACATTGGCTGATTTCTGAGGATGATAAAAACGATTTGTGTCATATTGATCACGGTTTTGACGTCGATGTTTATATCAAGGTATCGGCCAAAAAACTCACCAAAGTTTGGATGGGGTGGGAAGACTTTGCAACAGCGATAAAGGATCGAGAGCTGATTATAAAAGGGGATGAAAAATACACCCGCATCGCTGTAAAATGGTTAGGTCAAAGCAGTGTTGCAGGTATTAAAAAACAACCAGAGGAAAATAGGATTTAGTTATGCGCTCGTGCGTAAAAAAGCCCCATTTTGTATTTCGATAAGTCTGGAGTATCGTAGCAGTTGAATCAATTAACTGAGAAGTCGATAGGGTGTCCTTATTGTGGTGAAGCGATTGATGTTCTCATTGATTCAGCCGATTTGGATCAGCAGTATACTGAAGATTGCCAAGTATGCTGTAAGCCCATAATTTTTTTGGTGTCTGAATGTGTTAATGGTGAAATTGTGGTGCGTGTTTATAGTGAAGATGAAACATTTTAATCAATACCTATTCTGTTGTTGAGCGAGCCCGATATAGGTGGCTACAACATAGGTGAAAACATGCTGGGCCTTTTGTTTATGTCGTCGCTATTTTCGAACAATATTATCTTCGATCGGTGTGATTAAAAAATCGTTGATGCGTGAGAGCACGGGGTTTGTCTGTGTTGCAGGCATACCTATCTACAATGGCGTTCCGTTAATGGTATCGTTAGGTTTCTTGAGGGTTAACTGTATGAGGAAAGCTGTTCTTATATTCTGTTTTTTCTTCCTACATTCTGTTTCGTTAGCGGATGTCGTAAGTGATTCATTTGCGCTAAAGTTAGTAGCAGCCGCGAAGGCGCGTACATTACATGATGTTCAATATGACGGGGCATATATATCTTTAGCCTACCCCAATGGGGATGTCCCTTCTGGTTCTGGGGTATGCACGGATGTAATAATTAGGGCATATCGAACAGTCGGCATTGATCTTCAAAAAGACGTGCATGAAGATATGGCTGAAAATTTTTATCTATATCCATCAAGTAGGATTTGGGGCTTATCTCGGCCCGATAAAAATATAGATCATAGAAGAGTTCCAAATTTACAAACATTTTTTGAGCGGCATGGAATGTCTCTTACAATCTCTCATTCTTCAGCCGAATATCGTGCGGGTGATCTTGTTACATGGATGTTGCCGGGTAATTTGCCTCACATAGGAATTGTTATTGATAAAAAGTCGGATGATGGGAAAAGGCCTTTGATCGTTCACAATATCGGAAAAGGGCCAAGAATCAATGATATGCTCTTCCGTTATAAAATTACCGGGCATTATCGGTATACGGGAATTAAAATTTAACTAAAACATTTAACGCTGATAATTTTCTGCGGCGTTTCTTTTATGCGACTAAATGGCGTTTAATATAATGACTAAACCAATGAAAGCGGCTCTGCTGTCGGCGTTTGTTCTACCTGGCGCGGGGCATTTTTTCCTGAAAAGGTATTTAAGTGGTTTGATCTTGATGATGGTTTCTTCTGGCGCCGCATATTTTCTGATATCTGGTACGGTAGAAAGGGCCTTACAAATAGCCGAGGATATTCAACGAGGAGAGGTGCCGTTGGATGTTTTGGCGATTACTGAGTTGGTTTCTCAACAACCGGTGGGGGCTGAAGCGCAATCTATTGATATTGCTTGGGCTATTTTAATCATCGTTTGGTTGGTGGGTATTGTGGATTCTTATAGGGCCGGAAAACTTTAATGGTTTTGTATTGGTAACTATTCAGCTCACGCTCAAATTCGCGCATAACGGTGTTAAAAAATGATCATTTATACCTATAAACTCACATTTTTCGCCTTGTTCTGCTCAAATTTGAACGCAATCTGAGCAGTTACAGGCTTCGCTGAGTAGTTACTTGTATTGACGATGCCTTTCTATTAGTGGGCTGCTCTTTGCTTGATCTATGATTTACAACAACTGTTTTAGCAAAGCCGAATTCGGAAACCTGCGTTTTTAATGCCACTGTTCGACTCCGGTAGTTTACTCGTTCAGGATGAATGTGCCTTTGCTCCTTTGGCATGCTTTGTCTAGTCGTTCTATGTCCTGTGATGGGTTTTCATAAAAGTATTGGTCGGCAAGGTCAGTAAAGGCGTTTAAGCAGCTTGCTTTTTGTGGGCGAGGGCAGGATTGAAGAGGCGTCATTGTGGCATCTTTATCTTTGAGTTGTTGGAACGTAAGTAGCTTTTTACAGGCGTCTTGGAATTTATCTTTATCGCTTGATGTGTTCTCTATGCAGTAGATTGTTTCTTCATGGTCTGAATAAATACACGCATTTAATTTGCCTTCGCTGCTATCGCAGCTGGCTATTGTGAGCAGTATTAAAGGCGTTAATATTTTTTTCATTTTAATTTCTCTGTTTTGTTTTCCAGAGTTTTAAGGGTTTCATTGTGGCGGATTTTTTGGTTTTGTTCCTGCGCAATATTGTTCATCCACTTTAATGCCGTCTATATTTTTCGTTTTCAATATTCCTGTACCGATTTAAATATAGGCGGCTAAGACTTTTTGCGCTAATTTTTTAAACGTTTTTGATTTTTGGGGTTTTGTCAGGGCTGCGCATAAAGAAATCCAGCATGGGTTTGTTGATGTGTGGCCAAGTAAGGTGGTTACCTCCTTGGCCTTCGCAGTAAAGCGTTTCTACGCCATTGGCGCAATGTGGATATTGTACGCAGCCGGGTGTGGCGCTTGCGGTGCTTTTTTCGCTGCATTGATTACAGCTTGCCCACCAGCGGGCGGTTTGTTTTCCAAAGCCTGGGAAGTGGCTGTCGCCTTCGTTATGCATGACCATGACTGAGAGTGGTTCGGGGCAGCTGTATTGTTTTAGCTCTTCTCCGGTGATGCCTGCTGCGCTGGGTGCAATGGCGGTGGGGCGGAAGGGGCTGTCTTCGAGGAATGTCAGTGCGGAGGTAATGGTGCCGCCATCGGAATGGCCGGTGAGAAAAACGCGCTGTTCATCAATGCACCACTTTGCCATAATTTCACTTGGGATGCGGCCAAATTCTTCTATGGCCGATAGGTTTAGGCGTTTGCCATCGACATAGGCGATGATCATTCCGGCTTCGGTGGCTTGTTTGGTTAGGCCTGTGTATCTCTCCATGAGTGTGCCGCTCACACTCGGTGCAAATACGACTAATAAAGGGTGGGCATGGTGTGCCTTGTAATTGCTGGGTGTTCTCAGGTGATAAGGGAAGCCTTTTTTGGTTCTTAAGTTGTTAATGCTGCCTGCTGCGCCGGTTTTGCTGCCTATTTCGCAGCTTTGTTCGTCGTTTTGATATATATACGCTCCCAATTGCAGGGTTTCTTCGGGGTAGCTGTATTGTTTGTAGAGCACGAAGGCGGCGGAGGGAAGGCCTACGAGAATTAGGCCAATGAAGGCGTAAATGATGTAAATCATGAGTTTTGCGCGTTGTTCGATGTCCATCAGTGGTGTCCCGTATTTTATTGTTATTCGGTTTTATTGGTGTAACTACTTAGCTTTAGCTCGCGCTCAAATTTGAATGCAATCTGAACAGCTACAGGGTTCGCTGAATAGTTACCTTATTTGTAAGGTTCTCGCTGTAGCGTGAACAGTTTCGGGCTGCCCTTATATTTATTTTAGGCTTTTATCCTTTATTGGGGCGTGGCGTGGCGAGGGGTGATTGTAATGTTGCGTAACCATTGTCGCAAATATTGCTGTTCTTCATTACCTGTCGTTACACAAGGTATTACGAAGGTATGATGCAAATTGTTGCAGGAAAACATAAACTCCAAAACGTGAAGCAACTCTCGGAAATACGGGTAGGGGCATTTGTGGTAACTAGAGTGTTATATGATTAAAATGGTATTGGTGGTTTCTAAGCAGGTATTCACTGCGCTGCGAGTGGCTTTACTGGGTTTGGCGATGTTGGTTTGTGGCCAGGTTATTGCGGCGACAGAACTTGATTTCTCATCTGCGCCGCTTATGACTTCTCAGTCTGCACTGTGGACCAATGCTGGGCAGATTAATGGCACTCAAATTGATGTAAAAGCCACGGTGTTGGGCAGTGGTGTCATCATTAGCGTAGACGGTGATGATGCAAAATTTGAGCTTCGTCAATCTAATATGGAGATCACCGTTAGTTATGAATTTTTTGTCAGTGGTACGACTACGCCCATTACTATTATCCCCAGAGTTATGTTTAAAGATATTGATACCGGTGATTGGGGAAGGAACTGTCTTTTCTTCTGTTCCAGTAAGTATCGCACCAAAGAAACGGTGACGCTGCCCGAATCGTCCATTGCAAGTTATAGTTTTTCTACAAACAGTACGTTATCGGCCAGTACAAGCAGTGGCGAAATAACCTTTGAGGCGACGAGTGATAACTCTTCAAGCGCTTTCGTGGATACATCTGTAAACGTTAGTTTTTATCCCGCTTCTTCTATTTCTGTGACCTATACCACCGGCGATAACGACAATCGCGGTTACTTATTTGATGGCAATATCGATTTCGATTTCACCAGCCCGAATACGATCGTTTTTGATAGCACGGCACCGGTAGTTCCTACGGTAAATGGCTTGATCACCAGTGAGGCGACGCCTGGCTTGTCGGGCAGCGCAGAGGCTTACAGCACCGTTATGGTGAGTGTGGCAGGTGGCAGTTATGAGGTGGTGGCGAATGCTTCGGGAAATTGGAGTATTAATACTGCGGATGACGCAAATTTTTCGCCGAACCTTAATGGCAGTAACGAAGTGGTGGTGGTGAGTACGGATGCCGCCGGTAATGCCACCAGCGATAACTCTAATAATGAGCTAGTGATTGATACGACTGCACCGAGGCTGAGCACTATTGAGCGGCTTTCTCCTTTAGCTGAATACACCAATTTAGAGAGCGTACTGTTTAAACTGACCTTTAATGAAACCGTGAGCCAGCTTGATCTCGGTGATTTTGAACTGAGTGGCAGTCTTGCGGGGGCAAGCTTACTTTCATTACAAAGCAGTGATAATCGCGTCTATGAGATGACTGTGGCGGTGCCTGCTGCGGGTAACGGGGCTGTGGGCCTCGTGGTGGCGGCAGGTAATAACATTGTTGACCAAGTCGGGAATGGTTTGGACAGCGGCGCACCATCATCCAATGATGGTTTTATCATCGATAATGTGGCACCTGCTGCACCGATCATTACTAGCCCGATAGCGGGCAGTTTATCCATTCAAAACCAGATTAGTGTTAGTGGTACCTCAGAAGCTTGGGCAGATATTGTTGTTTATGACAATGGCGGATCGCTGTGTTCAGCATTGGCTGGCACCGATGGCGTTTGGGCTTGTAACAGCCCGGTGATGAGCGATGCCGCTCACCCCTTAACAGCAATTGCTAGCGATGCAGCGGGCAACAGCAGCACGCCTAGTTCCAGTATCACCGTGATTATCGATGCCAATGCACCTACCGCACCGGTGATTTCTAGCCCGGCAGAGAGTGCCGTGGTGGCTTCTAATACCCCACAATTTATTGGTACCGGGGAATTAAGTGTCTCTGTGACTGTTTCCAGTGGCGCAACGGCGCTTTGTAGTGCGGACACCGGTGTCTCGGGTAATTGGAGTTGTGTTAGTACGGTCACTTTGGGCGAAGGTGCCATCAGTATTAGTGCCTCTGCGACAGATAGTTCTAGCCGAACAGGGCCAAGCAGTGCGCTAAGACGTTTTACTGTTAATGCCTTACCGCCTTCCTCACCGCTTATTTCTTCTCCTGCCGGTGGCGGCAGTGTTGGGGATAATACGCCACAAATCAGTGGTACAGCGGCTGTGGGTTTGGTAGAAGTTTTTGCTGATGGCTTGAGTTATTGCAGCGTTTCCACCGATGGTTCTGGCAATTGGAGCTGCAGCGGGCTTACTTCCCTTAATGATGGAAACATCAGCTTTACCGCCAAAGTGACCGATGCCTTGGGTGATACCAGTGCTGCAAGTGGCGTGACCCTTGTTACGATTGATACCACCGCGCCAGTCGCACCCAGCATAAGCAGCCCCGTTGATGCATCAATATTGGCGCTTAGCCAGCTTGATGTGAGCGGCAGTGCTGAAGCAAGCAGCAGTGTGGACGTTTATGATGGCAGTGCTTTTCTGTGTAGCGGCAGCGCGGATACTGGCGGCGCTTGGAGTTGCAATAGCGGTAATTTGGCGCAGGGTGAACATAGCTTAACAGCCAAAGCGACAGACCTTGTGGGCAATCAAGGTGTGGCTTCCCCAGTGGTGACAGTAAACATAGATACCTTAGCCCCCTCTGCACCCATCGTTACCTCGCCGCTTGATGGCGCAGTGGTGGTTTCTTCCAGCGTCACTATGAGTGGAACAGCCGAAGTAGGAAGCAGTGTGAGTGTGGCTGAAGCGGGAACTGAACTGTGCAGTGCAAGCGTACAAAGTGACGGTAGTTGGAGTTGTGTGCTGGTAATGGGCCCTTCCGAAGGGGCTCATGCGTTAACAGCGAGCGCAACAGATGAAGGAGGTAATACCGGTGCTGAGGCAATTATTACTATCACCCTCGATACCACAGCACCCGATGCGCCGGTTATTTCTGCTCCTTTAGATGGAAGTATTACCAACAACCAGCAACCGGTATTTAGCGGCACTGCTGAGGCGCTGAGCAGCGTGCGACTTGAGTCTGCAAGCGGCGAGGGCTGCAATGCCAGTGCCGACGATAGCGGTGGCACGATTGGTAACTGGAGCTGTACGGTGTCGGTGGTGTTGAGTGATGCGGATTACAGCTTCAGTGCTACGGCAACAGACAGCGTGGGCAATGTAAGCCTTGCAAGTACAAACGTAACGCTGAGTATTGATACTCAAGCCCTGCTGCCCCCATTATTTCAAGCCCTGCAAATAATACCTTGTTGTCTGATGCTAGCCCAACAGTGAGTGGTACGGCAGAAGTGGGTAGTACGGTGAGCGTTTATGCGGATGCCAGCATTATCTGTAATACGACAACCGATGGCAGTGGCAACTGGTCTTGTACCAGCAGTAACCTTGGAGATGCCAGCTATAGTTTGACCGCCAGCAGCAGTGATATCGCAGGAAACGACAGTGCAGCCAGCGTTGCGGTGAGCATTACGATTGATACCACTGCGCCTGTTGCCCCTATGATTAGCAGCCCCGCAGAATCGTCCATTGTGACGGATAATACCCCAACCATTAGCGGCAATGCAGAAGCCAATAGTGAAGTAACTATTAAAGAAGCTGGTACCGTCTTATGTGTTATCAATGCCGATGGAACCGGTGGCTGGAGCTGCACGTCAACACTCACACTTTCCGAAGGTGCGCACAATATCAGCGCCACAGCAAAAGATGCCGCAGGTAATATCGGTGTGGCCAGCACCGTGCGTAATTTCACCGTG
This sequence comes from Pseudomonadales bacterium, assembly GCA_016763235.1. Lineage (GTDB taxonomy): Bacteria > Pseudomonadota > Gammaproteobacteria > Pseudomonadales > UBA3067 > UBA3067. Next base: position 9,235 of record JAESUE010000399.1, on the reverse strand, counting down.
GATGCTTTTGTGCCAGCTACGCCGGTAATAAGCAGCCCCCTTAGCGGCAGTTTATTGATCACCCCAACGCCCATCATTAGCGGAAGCGGGGAACCCGGCAGTACAGTAAGCGTCACTGAGAACGCCAATGCCTTGTGTTCCGTAATCGTCGATGCCGGTGGCGTGTGGTCTTGTACTAGCGTGGCTTTAAGCGATGGCAGTGCCTATACCTTGGTGGCCATAGCGAAAGATACGGCGAACAATACCAGCACCCCGAGTGCAGCGGTAAGCATCACCATTGATACCAGCGCACCGCCAGCGCCCGTTGTAGCAGCCCCCTTAAACAATGCCTTTTTGAATAATGCGCAGGTTAACTTTAGTGGCACAGGCACAACAAGCGATACGGTGTCTGTTTTCGAAGCGAGTACACTGCTATGCGAAGATACGGTCGATTCCTCTAATAATTGGGCTTGTAGCAAAGTGCTATCAGAAGGAACACACACCATAACGGCCACGGCGAAAGATATTGCGACGAACACCAGTGCGGCCAGTAATCCTATTTCTTTCACCGTGGATTTAAGCGCTCCTTTGGCCCCTGTTATTCAGTCTCCCTCTGCGGGAACAGAAACGAACATCACGCAGCCAACATTTTCGGGAAGTGCAGACCCAAACGGCATCGTCAGCGTTAAAAATGCGGCAACAGAACTTTGTAGTGCCAATGCGGATTCATCGGGCCAATGGAGCTGTGTTAGTTCGTCGATATTAAGTGAAGCGAGTCATACCATTACCGCCGACGTGAGGGATCAGGCGGGCAATACCAGCGTTGCCAGCAATGGCGTGGTCGTGGTGATTGACCTTACTGCGCCAGCAGCACCGAGCATTAGTAGCCCTGCAGACAAAAGCAAAACAGGTGACACCACACAGCTTATTCAAGGTAGTGCAGAAGCCGGTGGCAGTATTGTTGTGGAAGCTGCGGGAAACCAGCTATGTAGCGCGGTGGCCTCGGCAAGTGGCGAGTGGAGTTGCACCAGCGGCAGCCTAACGGAAGGTGATCATATTCTTAGTGCCAAAGTGAGCGATAAGGCGGGCAATGAGAGTGTTAGCAGTGCCGTAGTGAACCTTGTATTAGACTTAAGTGCCCCGGTTATCCCCAGTATTAGCAGCCCAGCCGATGGTGATCTTTTAACCGACAATACGCCAAGCATCGAAGGTGTGGCCGATGCGGAATCACAAATCGAAGTGTACTCTGGTGCGCGCTTATTGTGCCAAGCCACAACCACCGCTGGTGGAACTTGGGCCTGTGTTAGTGCAACTCTTTCTGAGGGAAATCAGAGTCTTACCGCTATCGCAAACGATGCGGTAGGCAACAGCAGCGCCGCGAGTGTTGCAGTGGCTATTTCCGTGGATGCAGGGCCTCCTCCTGCGCCGCAAATAAACAGCCCAAGTGCTGAGGCCTTGCTGAACACCAACACCCCGACTTTTAGTGGAACATCTGAAAATGACAGCACCGTTGAAATTATCGAAGGCGGCTCTGTGCGTTGTTCCGCTCTGGCAGACAATGCCGGCGACTGGTTTTGTGTGAGTGCGACCTTGGGAGAGGGCAGCCATAGCCTCAGCGCGGTAGCCACAGACATCGCCGGTAACATTGGGCCAGCAAGCGCTGCCCTGGCAATTACCATTGATTCCAAAGCACCCAATGCGCCGATTTTTTCTTCCCCCATTAATAACTCAAACTCACTGGTAAATATTATTACACTGAGCGGTATTGCTGAGGCTGGGGCAAGCGTTGAAATACTGGAAAGTGGCAATAGCCGCTGCGCCACCAGCCCAATTACTGCCGATAGCGCAGGCGCTTGGGTTTGCGCCACGACGACACTGATAGAAGGTGATCATGTTTTGTATGCGCTGGCCACTGATGACGCAGGAAATACCAGTGTTGCGAGCGCAAATTTAAACGTGTTGGTCGATACAGCTGCACCATCCACACCGGTGATAAGCAGCCCAGCGGAAGGCGATACACTTACGGAAGACCGGCCCACCCTAAGCGGCACGGCGGAAGCGAATATCAGCGTAGAGGTTTCAGAAGGGGAGAACCTGTTATGCCAAGCCACCGTCAATGGTTCAGGCAATTGGACATGCACCACCTTAACCTTGGCGGAGGGTGTGCATTCATTACTGGTGGAGGCCGTAGATCAGGTCGGCAACCGAAGCGGGACGAGCTTGGGTATTACGATTGATACCGCTGTCCCTGCGCCACCGCAAATTGTTAGCCCCGCTGATGGCGCGTTAATTAGCGACACAACGCCTACTATTATTGGCAAATCTGAAGCGGCTTCAGAAGTCAGAGTGTTTGCAAACAGTATTAGCCTTTGTAGCGCCCTTACCAACAGCAGTGGCGACTGGTCTTGTACCAGCAGTATGCTGATGGATGGGAGCTTTACACTGGTGACACTTGCCTCAGCTCCAACCGGCGAAACCAGCGCCCCCAGTGCAACCGTGACGTTTGTATTGGATAACACACCACCGTCTGCCCCAGTGATTGGCAGCCCTAAAAATGGCCAGTTGCTTGGTTCTGATACTCCCCGTATTTCGGGCACTGCGGAAGCCAACTCAGATGTCACCATCTTGGTAACGAATAGCGGCGGCACTGATCTCTTGGCGTGTATGAAAACAGCGGATGAAACGGGAACGTGGTCATGTAACAGCGCGACCTTAGCGCTTGGCGCAAATCAATTTAAAGCCTTTTCCAACGACTCAGCAGGTAATACCAGCCCCGACAGTACAATGGTTAGCGCAACACTGGTTCAGGATAGTGATGGTGATTTGCTGATGGATAGCTGGGAATGCCCCAACACACCGTGCATAGACAGTGATGGCGACGGCATTGTCGACTATCTCGATGTAGACAGCGATAACGATGGCGTGCCAGATAAAATTGAATCCGGCGCAAAGGGGGTGGACAGTGACGGTGATGGCATCGATGACCACTTTGATGTGGACATAACAAATGGCATCGACAACAACAACGATGGCGTTGATGACGAAAGCATCGCCCAAGATACCGATGCAGATGGAATTCCAGACAACCGAGACCCCGACAGCGATGGCGACGGCATCCCTGACATCTACGAAAACCAACTGATTCAGAACGACAGCGACGCAGATGGTATTTCAGATAGCTTTGATGTTGATCAAACAGGTGGCGTTGATGCCGATAACGACGGCATTGATGACAATATTATCCTTCCTGATAGCGATAACGATGGGCGGCCCAACTACCTCGATACCGACAGCAATGATGATGGCATCCTCGATGGCATTGAGGGCGGCGCATCGGGTATTGATAGCGATGGTGATGGCATCGACGATAGCTTCGATATTGATAACACCGGTGGTATTGATAGCAATAATGATGGCGTAGACGATGGTTTAATGCCGCAAGACAGCGATGGTGACGGCACCGCCGACAATATCGACAGCTCAAACGATGAAGACGGAGACGGCGTGCCTGATTTACTCGAAAGCCGTACCGACAGCGACGGTGATGGCATCGCTGACTTTCGTGATACCGACAGCGACAACGATGGCATTCCTGACGGCATTGAATCGGGAGCATTTGGCAACGACTCCGATGGCGATGGCATCAGTGATCTCTACGATGTGGATCAAACCGGCGGAAACGACGCCAACGGCGATGGCATCGATGATGCGGCAAAACCTGTTGACAGCGATAACGATGGCTTGCCCGATTACCTCGACGAAGACAGCGATGGTGATGGCATCACCGACCTAAACGAGGGCGTGGAAGATAAGGACCACGATGGCCTAGCGAATTATATCGATAACGACAGCGACAACGACGGCATCAGCGATCTCGCCGAAGGGAGCGCCACCGAGTTGGATAGTGACGGTGACGGCATCGCCAACTTTCTTGATCTAGATAGCGATAACGACGGCCTTCCTGATGCCCAAGAAGCAGGGGCCGGCATCGAAGACATCAATAACGATGGTCGTGCTGATAACTTCCAAATAACCGACACCCCCATCGATACAGATTCTGATGGCGTGCCTGACTATCTCGACTTAGACAGCAACAATGACGGCTTTTGGGACCTGCCCGAGCAGTATGTTGAATTTGATCAAAATGGTGATGGGCGAATTGAACAGGCATTCGGAGATGCCAATACTGACGGCGTGATTGATATTGTCGACCTTGAGTTATATATCTTTGACCTCACCCGTGACAGCGACTTGGATGGCGTTTTAGATTACCTGGATGTGGATGATGATAACGACGGCGCACCTGATTTAATTGAAGGCGGTGCTGATCTGGATGGAAATGGTTTCCCCGATAACCCCCCTGACTTTGATCATGACGGCGTACCGGATTATCTTGATTTGGACAGCGATGGCGACGGCATTACAGACACCGTTGAACTGGGCTTTGTATTTCTCGCCCAGAATGAATCCAACATCAATAGTAATGGCAGCCTAGTTCAAAGCAGCATCAGCTCAAAAGCAGACCTGTTAGACAGCGATAGCGATGGAGCCCCAAACTACATTGACCTAGACAGCGATGGCGATAGCCTTTTTGATCTTCACGAAACTGGCAACGCAAGTTTGGATGAAAATGGCACAGGGCAAATTTTACTGACAGGTGATGGAAATCAAAACGGCTTAAATGATGGCTTAGAAAAAGGCGTGAATGGTTCAACCCTGCGAATAAGAGACAGCGATGGTGACGGCTTACCCGACTACCTCGATTGGGATAGCGACAACGATGGCTTTAGTGACCAACAAGAAGCGGGTGCCGACCTCAATGGCAATGGCAAAGAAGATCAGCTAGAAGGGGAAGTCGGCATAAAATCATCCTTAGGTGGAAGCATTCACCTCGCCTTCTTGCTACTACTCGGTGTTCTAATTTTACTAAGACAGCAGCAAGTAAAACTAATCCCAGCCGCTGCTAAACTTAAGCAGAGCATCCGTCATTAAAACAAGGGAATGATATTATTTTTATTCAACGCTTCACCTGCCTAGTTCTTATTGTTTTCGCTTCAGTGGCTAACGCTGAAACCATCGACCTTAACTTTTATGCAGGAGGTGGTTTTGGTATCTCTTCCCTCTCGCCGGAAGTGCCAGCCGAAAGTTTTTTAATAACAGAAGAAAAAACCGCCAGCGCTTATAAATTATTGCTTGGTTACCGGGTGTTGGATAATGCGAGTATTGATTTTACTTACGCAAACCTCGGTGACGCCACCTTTAGCCACCGCTTACAACCGGGGCAGGAAATCGGCGGTTTAAGTTACGGAGTTTTATCTGCATCAGGCAGTTATTATTTTTACAAACCGATGGATAAATTGGGCCTTTACGCAAAAGGTGGCATAGCAACTATCAGCAATAAAAGCACTTCGTCATTGATACCCTATGAGCAAGAAAGTAATATGCAAATAAGCTATGGCCTTGGCGCAGAATGGGCCATCACTAAAAACATCAGTGTGCGTGCCGATTATGATCAATATGCCGCTGATGCAAACTTACTATCACTCTCATTACTAAGCAAATTTGTAGTGAAATCGAAACGATTGGCCAAGCTGTTTAAAGCCAGCGATAGGGATGAGGATGGCGTGCCCGATGACCAAGATCTTTGCCCCGACACACCGCGCTTATCAGTACTAAATATCAGTGGTTGCCCTGATCAAGAAAGAGAAATTACTGCCAGTGTAGAAGCGCCAATCGAAAGTGAAGAACAAAGCCCACTTGCAGAAAAGAAAGAAACACCAAAAGCCATACCCGTAAAATCTGCGCCACGTGTGAACAAAGGATTACGAGCCGCAAAAAATGAAATGACAGGCATAGATTTAAGCAACATTGATTTTAAGAAAAGCTCCGTTGAACTAACAGAAGTTGCCATGATAGTGCTCGATCTCATTGCAGATATCATGGACGAATATGACGGAGTGAAAGTACAAATACAAGTGCATACCGGTAGCGCGGGTGATGCAAGTGAAAACCTTCAGCTATCAATAAAAAGAGCCAACGTTATTAAGACATACCTGGTTGGCATGGGTGTTAAACAAATACGCATTGCAGCAGAAGGTTTTGGTGAAACAAGACCCGTTGTAAAAAATAAGTCTACAACAGTGCGGCAGCCAAAACGTCGTGTTGAGATGAGGATGAGGTAAGGCCATCGGCAATCTCTTTCGTCTTGTTCTTCGTCGCTGGTTAATGTTTAATGGTTTTTTTAACATGCCAGCGATAATGCGAGATAAAGGGACATATGAAGCATCTAAATATAGAACAAAATGGTCGTTGCTCTTGTGGAGAAACGACATTTACCGTTCTAGGTAAACCAATTATTCGGGCGCTCTGTCACTGTGAGATTTGCCAAGATTTTAATCAAAGCCCATATGCAGATATTACGGTGTTTTATGCTAAAGACATCATGCTGCCTGAAAATAACTGCGTAACATTTAAAACGTATAGCGCCCCTCCTGCAGTGCAAAGAGGAAAGTGCTCGGCATGTGGCAACCCGGCAATCGAATTTATGAACATGCCGCTATTCCCAAAACTCTCAATAATACCCAGCGCAAATATTAGCGAAACTGTCACGCTTCCAGAACCCGCTTTTCACAGCTTTTATCATCGCCGCATTTCCGATATGGATGATAACCTTCCAAAATACAGTGGTTATATAAAAAGCCAACTGGCGTTTGGAAAGCATCTTGTTTCCGCTATGATTCGTAGGTAAGTGCGTGGCTGCTTTTTACATTCTATAGGGCATGTCACGCTGCGTAAAAAGCACAATCCAATCTTGTTCATTATAAAAAATCAGTCTTCTAAATAAGAGGGGTAAAGAATTTCATTTGATAGAAAATCAATATCACCTTCTTGAAAATGAAGAGCGACTTCTTTTTCATCTAAGCCCAATGGGTTTTTCCCTATAACAACTAAGCTTGAAGAGTGGTGTTTATTTTCAATATTCAACTGAATATTGTTTTTATTGCATGACCATTGGCCTTGAGAATTACTTTTCGTACTTTTATCTTTTTGGCCTGGCTTCCAAGACTCATGTTTCAAATTAAACATATTGTTTGGTAATAACTCTAGGCTTGTTATGCTTTCATTTCCGCCAAAGCTAGAATAAATTAAATTTTCAGTATTACAGCTACCGCAAGCAGATAAAGCCAATAGGCTAAGTAATAGGGCGAGAATTTTCAGCATAATAATGATCTTAAATTAATATAAAAAATTACGGGGTTTAAGGTAGTGCTCACTGCCCCGTAGCTTTAGCCTTATGCAGGGGGGAGGTGTGTTATTCGAGCGGGATAGTAACAAAAATATAGAAAAACACGGGGTTTATTTTAATGATGCCGTAACTATATTTTATGACGATGAGAGGGTTGACGCTATCGATGATAGAAATAATTATGGTGAAGAGCGAATACAGGTTGTTGGAGAGGCAAAGCCAGGTGTTTTAATGGCAGTGTATACATGGAGGAAAAGTGGCACGTCAAGAAGAATGATTTCTGCTAGAACTGCCAGTCAAAAAAAGCGTGCGATCTATGAAAACATGAAAACGAGGTGATAGTTATGTCAACGGACACTCACATTAAAAGAAATAAAGGTGATTCTGCTGATGGAAACACTGATTGTGAACGCCTAAAAAAAATGACTGAAGAAGAAATAGAAGAGAATGCCAAGGCAGATCCTGATGCATCTATTTTAACCGATAAAGAGCTTGTAGAATTTAAAAAAGTTACACAAAAAAGGAGTTAATAATAGAAAACAAAGTGATTAAAAACCACGTAAAAGGCCATAAATCCCTCGGGAGAACTAATTGGTCAAAGGTTATTGTTAATGCAAGCCGCCCAAAAATAGATGAAGAAAATTCAGGCTTGGTAGGTAAGAAACAGTTTAAGAAGGTAGTAAAAAGTTAGCAAATCGCAGTAGCCTCACCAAGCCGCTATGCTTTGTTTCACGACGTGCCCTGGGGTTTTAATATTTCCAGTAGGCTCTTTTTTATCAAGCTCTTGATTCCACTTACAACTAGTAAGTGCGCCACTGGATTTTAAAGCCGCTCAGTATATTAGGGGGTCAGGTGCATTGTATTATTATACTATTTAAAGAAGACAGGGTAGCAAGAAGTTAAGCCCAGCGTTTCACGCGTTACCAATGACACCTCCTTTGATGGATAGTAGCTTGTCGAATTCCGTCGGCGTCTTTTTATAAATAGCCTGATGGCGCTAACCAGTACTAACGAGGTTCTTATTCTGGCGAGGGCACTTTTAAGTGGAAAATTCGACAAGCGCCGCTAAGAGCCACCATGCCTATGACGGCATTAAGCATTAAATCGGGGTAGGGTAATCAGGTCTAAGAAGAGAGGGATTTGGTGCCTTGCGCGGCGATATTATTTTTTAATATATCAGCGGTAATGTCAGATAAAACATGAAAGATTCGTAAGAATAATTTGAATATAAAACAAAGTGGTGTGTTTTTTGTGAGGAGGTGGTGGTGTTTACAATTTAAAGTGTCCCGCATTTTCGGTATTGATAATAATCCCCCAAGATACAGTGGTTATCTAAAGAGCCATCTGGCATTTGGGAAGTACTCTGTTTCCTCTGTGATTAGTAGGTGAGTACGTTGACGCTAACTCTTAAAGTGCTGGATTTATTCCATTTAGGGAATAGGCTTTGAATGATAGTCGGCCATGAGCACGTAGAAACCATTCAAACAAAAAACAACAGGGTGAGAGTTGATCGTGTCTCAGCAAAACGTTTGTCGTTAACTACCATAGTCAGTTGCTATTTTATTTCCATAAAGAGTATGGCATGATTTACTCGAGTCGCTATACCCATAATGTTATAGATAGCAGTGTTAGAGGTGCGTCTGTTTTTTTACAGGCAAGGCGCGACAACGACGCATGGCAAAAAAGGTCTGTGCTAAAAAGGCCGCAAGCTATAACGCTATAGGGTATATTCCTATTAAATGCTTAATGAGCGTATACAATGAGTAGTCATTTAGGATCAAACAAGGTCAAGCAGTTGATTAATGGTCAGCTGCAAACCAGTAGTACTAAAATCTGGATTGATGTTACTAATCCTGCTACCCAAGAGGTCATTGCTCAGGTACCTTGCGCCACCGATGAAGAAGTTGATCAGGCCATTGCGTCGGCTCAAAAAGCTTTTTCAAGTTGGAGTAACACCCCTGTGCCTGAGCGCGCACGTTTGATGCTTCGTCCAATCTCATCAAGGCGTTT
>JAESUE010000398.1 GCA_016763235.1 Pseudomonadales bacterium | reverse complement strand
GGCATGTATCAGGGAGTGAAAAATCACCGGCGTCGCAACTGGCAGCCGCCTCCCTTCCACCCAGAAAATATTGATGCGGTATTACTCACCCACGCCCATGTGGATCACAGTGGGTATATTCCCGCGCTTATAAAAGCGGGCTACAAAGGTAAAATTTATTCTACGCAAGGCACCAAAGCTTTGTGTTCTATTTTGCTTCCCGATTCAGGCCACCTTCTTGAAGAAGATGCCCGTTACGCAAATAGAAAAGGTTTCAGTAAGCATAAACCGGCTTTGCCTCTTTACACCGCAGAGGATGGTAAGGCGGCGTTAGCCCATTTTGAAGCGGTCAATTTTGATGAGCCTATCAACATCTGCCAAGGGCTTAAGGTAAGTTTTACGCCAGCGGGGCATATTCTAGGTGCCGCCTCATTAACGCTTAGCGTTGAAGGTAAAACTATCGTTTTCAGTGGCGACTTGGGCCGACAAATCGACTCCGTCATGTACCCACCTCAAGCGCTTAGCAAAGCGGATTATATTGTGGTGGAATCCACTTACGGAAATCGCCGGCATGAACAAGGTGATCCAGAAGATCAGCTGGCGAGTATTATTTCCGCTACCGTTGCTCGTGGTGGCAGTGTTTTGATCCCCTCCTTTGCAGTGGGGCGAGCGCAAGCGCTACTTTATCTGATTACAAAGTTAAAGGCTGAAGAGCGTATCCCCAATATCCCTATCTATCTCAATAGTCCGATGGCTATCAGCGCGACAAAGCTGCTGTTTAACTGTAGCCAGCAGGTGCGCTTAAGCGAGGATGACTGCCACTTTATTGATGATAATGTGCGTTACGTTCGTAGCGTAGAAGAGTCCATCGAAATCAATGAGCAGAGTTTTCCACGTATTATTATATCTGCCAGCGGCATGGCCAGCGGTGGGCGAGTATTGCACCACTTGAAAAGCATGTTGGCGAACCACCGTAACAGCATTGTATTTGCAGGTTTTCAGGCACCAGGAACGCGGGGTGCAAGCATGGTAGGCGGTGCTAAAAAAGTAAAAATACACGGTGCTTATTATGATGTGAGGGCCAAGGTACATAACTTGGACAACCTTTCCGCCCACGCAGACAGCGACGAGCTTATAAGCTGGCTGGCGAATTTCAATCACAGCTCAAAGCAGGTATTTATTACCCATGGCGAGCCAGAGGCGGCAGACTGCCTGCGCTTACGTATTTGCGATGAGCTGGGCTTGAAGGCCAGCGTGCCGGAATACCTTGAAACCGTAGAGTTATGACAAACCCTTCAGCGGATAATGCGCTACCATTTCGTAGCGTTTTAAGCCTTCTTTCAGCGTACTGTTATAAAGCACAAACTCTCTTGCCTGAAAGCTTTCTATCGGAGTGAATGCTTGGCTTAAGAACTCTTCCATTAGTGATGCATTGGCGACTGTACTGCATCGGGCCAAGGTGATATGCGGCTGCCAAGTGAGAGGGTCGAAGTGTATGTTTCTTCGTTGCAAGCAGGAAGTAAGGTTTTCCCGTAAATAAAAAAGGTTCTGATCCGGCTCCAAGCCAGCCCATAGCGTTGAACGTTTTCTTCCTTTGAAAACCCCTAGTTCTTCTGGTTTTATAGAGAGGCTCTTGGCACTAAAGTGCTGCAGTGCCTTTTCAACCTCCGCTACATTGCTATTTCCGATAAAGGCCAATGTGATATGCATGTTTTCCGCGAAGGGAAGGCTTAGCCCCACTGCGGGAGATGGTTGGAGGTTTTTTAGCGCTACCTGAATGGCTTTGGGCAGTGGAATGGCGAGAAAAAGACGCATATGCAGTGTGATTGAAATCCTGTGTGTATAAGGGCTTTAAAAAACGTGACTTTCTAGAGTGTAGCGCCCCTACGGCACAGATGCTATTTGCTGGTATACTGCGCAAAATTTGTGGTGTCTGGCTTGACTAAAGCTGGGCCGGTAAAAGACAGAAGAGCAGACAATATGACAGGTAAAAAAAAAGCCGGTGAGCAAAAACTCTGGGGTGGCCGATTCACTGAGTCAACAGATGCCTTTGTAGAAGAATTTACGGCTTCGGTGATGTTCGATCAGCGTCTTTATCGGCAAGATATTCAGGGCTCAGTGGCCCATTGTCGTATGCTAGCAAAGGTTGGCGTGCTGACAGAAAACGAGAGAGATCAGATTCTTGAAGGCCTAGAGCAAATAGGCAGAGAAATCGCCGCAGGAGAATTCGTCTGGTCTATTAGCCGAGAAGACGTGCACATGAATATCGAAGCACGCCTCACGGATATTATCGGCACCGTGGGGAAAAAACTCCATACAGGGCGTTCGCGCAATGACCAAGTGGCAACCGATATTCGGCTTTATCTGCGTGCTGAAATTGATCGCATCTTGAGTGAAATAGACCGTCTGCAGCAAGGTTTATTATCCTTGGCTGAGCGAGAAGCGGCTACCATTATGCCGGGTTTTACCCACCTTCAAACGGCGCAGCCCGTGACCTTTGGTCATCACATGTTGGCCTGGTTTGAAATGCTGTCCCGTGATTACGAACGTTTGGTTGATTGCCGTAAGCGCGTTAACTGCTCCCCACTCGGAGCCGCTGCGCTGGCTGGCACCACTTTCCCCATAGATCGAGAATACAGCGCCGAATTATTAGGCTTTGAAGGCATCTGTGGGAACTCTCTGGATGCGGTCAGCGATAGAGATTTTGCCATCGAATTTACCGCCGCCTCCAGCCTGTTGATGACACATCTTTCCCGCTTTTCAGAAGAGCTCGTGCTGTGGGCATCTGCCCAATTTGATCTTATTGATCTGCCTGATCGATTCTGCACCGGCTCATCCATCATGCCGCAGAAAAAAAATCCCGACGTGCCAGAGTTGGTGCGCGGTAAAGTGGGGCGAGTGAATGGCCATCTTATCTCCCTGCTTACCCTGATGAAAGGCCAGCCCTTGGCCTACAACAAAGATAATCAGGAAGACAAAGAACCTCTTTTTGATACCGTCGATACAGTCTTTAATTGCCTGCGAGCCTACGCCGACATGATGCCAGCGGTAAAAGTAAACGAAGCGGTTATGCGTGAAGCGGCTTTACGCGGTTTTTCAACCGCCACTGATCTAGCCGATTATCTGGTAAAAAAGGGGCTGCCCTTTAGAGATGCCCATGAGGTTGTGGGGAATGCAGTAGGTTTTGCCTTGCGCAAAGGCTGTGATCTTTCTGAGCTCTCTTTGGACGAACTGAAAATATTCTCACCAGAACATATCAGTCAAGATGTCTTCGCGGTATTAACGCTTGAGGGTTCTGTTCAAGCCCGCGACCACCTCGGCGGCACTGCGCCAAATCAGGTGCTGGCGGCAGTGAAGCGAGGGCAAAAATTGTTGCAAGCAAGAGGTGAGAAATGATTAGGATTGCGACACGTCAAAGCGCCTTGGCACTTTGGCAGGCAAACTATGTAAAAGCCAGATTGCAGGACGCTCATCCCGGTCTCAACGTTGAGCTGGTGGGAATGACAACACGTGGCGACAAAATTCTTGATGTACCCTTGGCGAAAGTCGGCGGTAAAGGCTTGTTTGTAAAAGAGCTTGAAGAGGCCATGTTGCGGGGTGATGCGGATATTGCTGTGCATTCCATTAAAGACGTTCCTATGGAACTGCCTCAAGGCCTTGAGCTTTATGCTATTTGTGAGCGTGAAGACCCACGTGACGCTTTTGTTTCTCACGAATATGAAAGCTTCGAACAGCTTCCCGAGGGCGCGGTGGTAGGGACATCCAGCCTGCGTCGTCAGTGCCAATTAAGTGCCTTGAGACCGGATATAAAAATCAAAAGCTTGCGTGGGAATGTGAATACGCGGCTTAGCAAGCTGGATGAAGGTGGGTTTGATGCCATTATTCTTGCAGCAGCTGGCTTGATTCGATTGGATATGGTTTCGCGCATTCGTTCTTTTATCGACGTGAGTGTGTGCCTGCCAGCTTGCGGGCAAGGTGCGGTGGGTATCGAATGCCGCAGTAATGATGACAACATCAAAGTGCTCTTGGCTTCCTTGAATCATGAGGAAACAGCCATGACAGTGGGTGCGGAGAGGGCATTTAACAAGCACCTGGAAGGGGGTTGTCAGGTGCCTATTGGTGGTTTTGCCGAATTAAAAGGCGAACAGCTTCATATGCGCGGGCTGGTTGGCCAGCCGAATGGCCGCTTGGTCATTAGCGATGAAAAAACCGGCCCAGCAGCAGAGCCAGAAAAATTAGGCATAGAACTCGCCGATGCCTTGTTGGCTAGAGGCGCGGATAAAATCCTGGCTGCTGTTTATAACACGTGAGCTTAAGTTCGCTTCGCGAAAGGGTTTAAAACGGTGTTCAAATGAGGGCTTTCGCATTATGATTGCGCCTTTGTTTCTGAAATTTGGCTGAGCTATATTGAATTGGCTGAGCGATATAAAGGCGGGAGCTTTGCTAAACGGAATATCCGTCATTGTGACACGCCCGCAGGCCCAGGCGAATGTCCTGAAAAAAATCCTGGCAGGTATGGGTGCAGAAATACTTGCTATACCCGGCTTAGAAATTTTTCCAGTTGAAAATGCCAAGCTGGAAACAACGTGTTTGGATTTAGATCGTTTTCAGCACGTTATTTTTACCAGTGCCAATGCTGCGCACATAGGCATGGCTAAACTCGATGAATACTGGCCACAGTGGCCCGTAGGTATTGAGTGGTATGCAGTAGGAGACGCAACGGCTAAAGTGTTGGCCGAATACACTATTCAGGCCCACCTGCCGGATAAACATAGCAGCGAAGGGTTGCTGGCTTTGTCGCGTTTACAAGAGCTGGCAGCACAAAAGATATTGATAGTAAAAGGCGTGGGTGGACGAACATTGCTCACCGATACGCTAAAGGCGCGAGGGGCAGAACTCGTTACTGCAGAGGTATACAAACGAGTTTGCCCGCCGATAAATATCGGCCAGCAGACGCAGGTGGAAAAGGTTCTCGATGCAGGCACCCCTTTGGTGATGGTAGTCAGCAGTGTTGAAACCCTTGAAAACCTAGAGATTCTTTTAGCGCCTAGTTGGGCGGGTTTACAACAAAAACCATTGGTGGTGGTGAGTGAACGCATTGCACAACACGCCAAAGAAAAAGGATTTCAACATGTCCGAGTATCTTCTAGGCCTGATGATGCCTCGGTAATAGATACCTTGAAGCCTCTTTTTTCGCACCAGTAAAAATTGTTTATAAATAGAAGTTGTTATAAGTAGAAGTTGTTTATAAAAAATTAAAGTAACACCTCAGCGAACTCTGTAACTGTTTAAGTTTGAGCAGAACAAGGCAAGAAATGTAAGTTTATATGGTTAAATGATTATTTCTTAACGCCGTTATGCGCGAATTTGGACGTAAGCTGAATAGTTACCAAATTAAAAAGATAAAAAACAGCCGGCCTGAGAGTTTGGCATGATCAATAGGTGGAAAGCATGACAGAAGAAAATACGACACAAACAACGGCATCGAAAGGCCCCATCATCATTGCATTCTTTGCGCTGCTTGTCGCAATTGCAGCGGTGGGTGCTGCGGCTTATTTATGGATGGAGCAGCAGGGGTTGCGAGCCGACACCAAGGAACAGCTTGCCGATCAATCCATCAGCATTGCGGATTACGGCAACCGTATCAACATGCTAACGAAACAGGATGTAGAAATTCTGGGTCAAACAAAAAAATAGCCGGTGATGCCGGAAAGCTCACCGAGCGCGTTACTGGGCTCGCCCACGAAGTGTCTAATATTACCGGTTTGAATCGTGTTGATTGGCAGGTCTCGCATGCCGAACATCTGATTCGCGCCGCCCATCAGCGACTCGTGTTGACGAGTGACGTAGAGGGCGCTTATGCCTTGCTTGATGCTGCCGACAAGGTGGTGGGTGATATTAAGGAAATTGGCACCATCAACGTGCGCAGGGCCTTTGCCAAAAACCTTAATGACCTGAGCGTAGCGAGTCGCGTAGATATTGACGGCATATTCGTCAAATTGGACGCACTGCAGGACCAGATCACACAGTTGAGTGTTCCAAGCTTAGGCTTCGAAGCCAGTAAAGCAGACATTAAAGAAGCGGAAGACGGTGCAGATTTTAGTACGAAGGTCTCTATTGCGGCGATGAACCTGCTTAGCGCTATTACTGCTCAGTACGACATTCAACAGTTAGACGAGCCAGTTAAGCCGCTGCTCACCACTGACCAGCGCTCCCACCTAAAGCAAAATCTGGCGTTACTTGTTGAGCAGGCACAGCTTGCGGCGATCAAAGGCCATGCAAAGGTTTACAGCCGTTTACTTTCCCAAGCCGAAGCATGGGTGCGCGGTCATTTCAATCTCGATACGCCTAACGCCCAGGTTCTTTTGTCCACGTTTAAACAGTTATCTGCAGTGGAATTAAGTCCTGAAATCCCTGATATCTCTGAATCCATGCGTGCTTTAAAGGTATTTTCCACAGTATGGAATAAAGAAAAAGAAATTCGCCAAGCGAGTGTCGGTAAAGAGCTGATGGATGCCGGCATCATCGAAAAACCGGTTGATCAAAAAGCCCCGCTTGATGGTGCTACCGGTGAGACGGTCAAGGCTGAGTCAGTGAGTGAGGCCCCCGTATCGTCTGACACCCCTATAGCATCTGGAACCCCCATAGCACCTGAAAAAGAGGAGCCAGCACCATGAAGCTATTGGTAAAACTGTTAATTGTCGTAATTGTCTTTGCTCTGCTCGGTGCAGTGATTGGTGGTTTGGCAACTCAAAAAAGTTATGTGCTACTGGCTGTGGGTAATACCGCGCTGGAAACCAGTTTATGGTTTGCCGTAGCAGTGGTTTTAACGTTTATCGTTGTTTTTGGTGGTGGTGCCTGGGTCTTGTTCAAAGGCTTGAGTACCAGTAAAAGTTTTCTTGAATGGCGTGAAAATCGTCGTCGCCAGAGCGCAGCGGCACAAGCAAAAGATGGCTTCCTACAGTTGGCCCAAGGTAGTTGGAGTAAAGCGGAAGAATTACTTCAAGCGTCTTTTAAAAATGATGCAGACTCGTTGCTTGGATATCTTGGCGCAGCCCGTGCGGCCAATGAGCAGGGGAAAAATGATGAGCGGGATGCCTACCTGAAGCGTGCCAAGGAACTCAATTCTGACGCGGCACTGGCCATCGATACCTCCCGAGCCTCCATGCAGTTGGAGCGAGGCCAGTTTCCACAAGCCATCGAGACCTTGGCAACGATTGGCGGTAAAAATGCTCAGAACCCTTTTGTTTTGTTATTAAAGCAGCGTGCTTACCTTGGCAGCGATGATTGGCAATCATTGCGTCAGTTAATGCCTTCCCTGCATCAGTTTAAAGTAGCCGATGAAGACAGCCTTAATCGTTTGGAAAAAGATTGTTATATCGCGCTTATAAACGAAATAGGGCAAAAGCGGAAAGACAAAGAAGAGGCCATGCCTTTTGTTAATGATCTGCTACGTTTACGCGAAGAGGCGCCAGCCCTCTTGCGCCGTAGTGCATCGGTTCTATGTGCACATGCGCGTGCTCTTGTCTCCTTGGGTGAAGCAGATAGGGCTTCCGGTTTTCTGAGCGCTGAAATGCCGGCTGTTTGGAGTGACGAAGCGCTTACCTTATACGGACAGATTAAAAGCAACGAGCCGGCTAAACAGTTAGTTCAGGCTGAAGATTGGCTGGCAGGCCGAGAGAATAATGAGGTATTGCTGCTTGCTTTGGGGCGTTTGGCTTTATCGGGTGGCTTGCCTGAAAAGGCCAAAGAGTATTTGGAAAAAAGTCTTTCAGTGAGGAAGTCCGCCGAAGTCTATGCTGAGCTAGGTCGGGTTTACTCAACACTGGGGGATGATCAGGCAGGAAATAAAGCGTTTATTTCCGGTTTGG
>JAESUE010000397.1 GCA_016763235.1 Pseudomonadales bacterium | reverse complement strand
TTACCGCCAATACAAACCACTCGGTCATTTTCACCTAACATCGCAACTGGCACCGAATCCATATCGGGATCCGACGCCACAAGAACTACTTCAATACCACGTCGTTGAGCAATGCGAATCAACTTCACCGCAGTGCAGCCACGCGCATGAATCAGTGTTCTCTTCACTGGCTGCATGAGTTCTCGGGCATCAATTTTTTCAAGCCCTATTTCTGTTTTGACATCCTGAGAAACATATCCTTCCAAAGCACGCGCTACCACACTTTCAACTGTGGAAACGGGGATGGGAATACTGCGATCGATCAAGCGCAACTCATCGTCGAGGGTTTCAGCGAATGGATGTTTCACTAAACCCTGCATGGCTCCCGGAACCAAGTAAAGATAGTTTGACAAGGTCGATGTAGACGGTAGGTAAGATGGAACAACCATCTGCCCGGCAAAGGGCATATTTGTACCAGAAAAATAATACGTTTGAACCAGTGGATGCGTCACAAAACTAGCCTGCGCCCCCCCAGTACAATCACCAAATCCAAAGGCAATTATGGGTAAATCGTTATCACGTACAAAGCGCGTAATACGATCATTAACCACTGCCATGGAGAAAAGTGCCGCCGCCCCCTCTTTTGTTTGCATGCCACCGGATGATATGAAGCACACCACTGGGAGTTGTTGTTGTGCACAGGCTACCAAAAGGCTACAAAATTTCGCTGCAGCAGCCATATCAAATGCGCCAGCTTGGAACGCGACGTTTGACATAACCAAGCCAACACGCCGCTTATCCTTGCCTATCTTAAAATCACCAATACCCGTTATAACACCACATGGTGTCACACCCTTTTCCATAGCTTGTTCAATAGAAATCCGGAAACCGGGGAAGTTAACCGGGTTGGCAGAAATAAGGTCTTCATTCATTTCCACGAAATTTTCTACAAAACGATCAAGAAAACGACCAACGCCTTTGTTAGCTTTTTTCTTTTCCGCGCGCAGTAAATCCTGAATTAAGAGGTCGTGGTACGCAATGGTGAGGCGGTTCCAGAAATCTTTCCTGCGGCCAATTCGGACAGGATTAATAACTCCACGGTACTTCGTTCCACTTTGTTCCGACTTAAAGTATTCAGGCAACAGTTTTTCAAAGAAAAAGGTGATGATAACGTAAAGCACATCGGAAGTTTGTGGGTGACCAATGGTTTTCCAGTCTTCCACGCTAGCTAGCAACTCTCCCCGTGAAGAATGGGAAATAAAGAACTGCAACCACACGTCAAATTGAACTTCGAGCCCTTCAGTACTAAGCGCTTGCTCTCCTTCTGCCTCTAACCCTAAGCGATTAAAGGTCTTAAGCGCTACCTGCAACGCATTAACTTGTAATTCTTTAACCGCTTCTTTTGAAAGACTCTTTGTGCTATTTGCTTCTTCTGCAATCGAAGCCAAGTTATTAGTCACATGATCATAAACGAAATCAAAAATAAGGATGTTCTGGAATGCAACTAAACAATCCTGCCGAATACTTTCGTTCAGAATAACATCCAACAGAGTGATTTCTTTTAGATCGGGAATATCGGTTCGAAAAGGCGTTGCCTCTTCATCTTGAAGATGCTGAATAAGCGAGGCAAAGTTATTTTGAGCACCCACTTTCCAACGATTATAGAGGAAGAAGCTGATGACAAAGCACAGTTCCGCTTTGGCTTTGTCAAAATTCTCCTGGGGTTCGCCAAATACAAATTTTGCGATCGCCCCCCTTTCTGAAGACAGCTCTTCCTTCTTAGATAGATAATTTTTCCATGGTTTTAGGAGTTGGTCTTCATAGACAATACGATCGGGGTTTTCTAACCACTCACTGAATACATGTTTCTTTTCACGGCCGATACGGCCTGCCAAATCTCCTTTGGGAACTTCTTCCTCGGCCAGTCGACCGTAGTTGCCCTTAGTCATAGAGGTAAGGCGCTTTCGGGCTGTCAAATAGCGCATATAACGATAAGTCGTCCCAAACAAGTTGGGGTAACTAGTCGGCGAACTGGGCGCCATCATGTTGGTGGCATTTTGAATCGACGACAATTTCTCCGAGGGGTTCAGAAAGCGATTGATACTGCTTTCGTAATGTTTAAGAAGGTTAGGATTATCGTCAACAAATTTACCCACGCTCTGCTCAATGGACTTGATGCTGGAGACCACCGCGCGCAGTAAATTCTGCTGTTTATCTCCACGATCACTCGGAGCGTAATCGATAACGCCATCGATACAACCCTGACGATAAAGCTCAACAGGAGAAACCCCAACCGCTTTCGCGCACTCCTGCCATGAAAGGTCGTATTTTCTGGCAATGCTCGCCAAACCTTTTGGCTGGATTGTGCTGAAAATACCATCACGCACAGACAATAAAATATTGCTGTTCGCCATGGGAATCGCGCCACCAGAATACCCGATGCCAATAATCACACCAACAGTCGGCACATTCACATTGGCCAAAACGGCAATTAAGCGGGAGATTGAGTGGGCCTGATTATTCGTATTTGCCATCTCGGCGGCATCAGCTCCGGGAGTATCCATCATACAAACGATGGGAAGCCCCATCTCGGCAAATTTATGCACGGCTTCACAAGCCATATGATGATGCTCAGGCATCCAAGAACCATTGTTGGATGTACGATCTTGGGCAATCAAACCGATGCGACGAAAACAATCACCAAAATCAACTTCCATTTCAGCAGAGTAGAAAGCGCCCTGGCTTTGATCGCGAATAACATCTGCATTAAAACTCTTTAAAATCTCCTTGGCCGCTGGACGAGCGGGGTCTTCAGCCGGCTGCACCGTCGAGGCAATGTATTCATCTACGGTCATATCTGAAATGGAGGACAAACACCTTTCCACCTCGTCTTCGCTCAAAAGACCTTCCACATGACGACTTATTACAAACTTCTCATCGCCAGAAAAAAGCGTAAAATCTTTCGCTATTTTTTCCGCTGATATAAATAATTCATCCGCTTGGATGCCATCTAATTCCACTTTACTACTTATAGCCATATCGCTCTTCTTACCCACAAAACGACTCCAGTGGAATCCACCCCCAACTAAACTCATTGAAGCCAGACTCACCTAGAACGAACCCTGAAAAAATCGACTTGAGAAAACATTCTTTCTCCCAGGCCACTATCCGATCAAAAACTTGCAGTATACCTTGGCTTACACGCCTTTGAAAAACCTTGTTGCCATAATTTCCCTTAGATGAAGACGAAATCACAAAATAAAAGCACTTATACATAATACTTTATTGCGAATTAACAAGAACTTCCGAACTAAAGCTAAACTTTTAAACTCAGCGAGCAGAACTCTTCTCGCTCCATCGCCTCTCAAAAAAAGGCTTATTTACGCTCTAACCCTGAGTATTAAGCAAGAAGTTATTCAGGGCAAACCTATCCAGATGCGCCAGTTTCCATCAAAAAGCTGTCACTTTATGCCTTGAAGAGGGCAAAATAACACTGCATCATAGGCCAATCTTTGGGATAATTCGCCGCAATTCCTACTCCACTGTCGGGTTTAGGCCGTGTTCGCCAATGATATTATCAAACATCAGCAAAGACTGAGTCTTGTTTGCGCAAGACGCTTAGGGAAAAGCACTGTAAAAGAACTAGGCAATATGGATTTTTATCAAACATCCATAGGAATGTTTCACAAGCACCTATAAGGTTCTTGTTTTCAAGCCACTAAGTCGAATAAAAGCAGCCTCCAACAGGGCTAAGCCGTTGTTTGATTAACCGAACAAAAATAACCATCTAATAGGAGGAATCCAATCCATGGATATCGAACTAAGCAAACAAGACCTGGAATTCCAGGCAGAAGTAGAAGCTTTTCTTGATGAACACCTTCCACGTGGCCCAGAAATCTGGACCAAAAGAGCCGAATGGTTTACCTCACTAAGAGAAAAAGGCTGGGACGTACTGAACTGGCCAGTTGAATTTGGTGGGCCAGGCTAGTCAGCAACACAACACTTTATCTGGGATAAAGTCACCTCCCAGCACACGCTTCCTCCAACTATCCCATTTGGCCAGGTTATGCTTGCACCCATTTTAATGGGCTATGCCAATAAGGAGCAGCAAGATCGTTTCCTTCCTGATATCCGCGAAAACAAAGTTATGTGGTGCCAAGGGTACTCAGAGCCAGGCGCTGGTTCCGATCTTGCCTCACTTAAAACCAAAGCCAAACTTACTGAAGATGGCAAGCACTACATTATCAACGGCACCAAGATATGGACCACTATGGCCCATGCTGCCAACTGGATTTTCTGTTTAACCCGCACAGAGACCACCGATATCAAACAAGAGGGCGTCACCTTTCTCTTATTTGACATGAAGAGCCCTGGTGTGGAAGTGAAGCCCATCTACACCTTGGGTGGCAGCCACCACGTTAACCAGGTTTTCTTTACAGACGTTAAAGTCCCTGTTGAAAACCGTATAGGGGA
>JAESUE010000396.1 GCA_016763235.1 Pseudomonadales bacterium | reverse complement strand
TCCACTAAAATTGCAGCACTGATAGTGATCAAACCTGGCTCATTAATAAACTCTTCAATTTCAACTGTCATTTCATAAGGCAGCTCATCGCCGAGCTGGCGCATTATCTTTTCGCGAACAAGCTCGGAAACCATAAAACGCTCAGAACGGTCAGTGATCTGATCTTTATCATAAAAAGGTTTTCCTTCCGGAAGAAAGGTCATGATCTTTTCTTCTAATTCAGGAAGGTTTTCACCTTTCAGTGCTGAAATGGGGAATATTTCTTTAAACTCAAATTGTTCGGAAAGAAACTGCAGGTGTAAAGGTAAACGCTCCTTATCTTCAACTCTATCTACTTTATTAATCACTAATATCACTGGGCTGTGGCTATTCTTTAATGACTTTAAGACATGCATGTCATCCGTTGTCCACTTTAAGCCATCCACCACAAACAATATAAGATCAACATCCACCATGGAGCTCGTTGCAGCACGGTTCATATAACGATTAATTGCTTTGGGTGCATTTTTATGAATGCCAGGCGTATCAACAAAAAGCGCCTGAACATTTCCTTCTGTTTTAATTCCCAAAATACGGTGTCGAGTGGTTTGCGGTTTTCTGGACGTAATGCTTATTTTTTGCCCAAGGATATGATTAAGCAAGGTTGACTTTCCTACGTTGGGTCGACCAACTATCGCGATATAACCGGCTCGACCTTGGGATTCTTGATTCACGGATTATCTCTCATATTATCTAAAGTGGTGGGTGTTTTAAGTAAGGCACTCAATAAGAACATAGAGTGCAGCAGGAAAGAAGTTATGTAACTATTCAGTTCACGCTCAAATTCGCGCATAAGTGCGTTAAAAAATGATTATTTATACGTATAAGCTCACATTTTTCGCCTTGTTCTGCTCAAATTTGAACAGTTACAGGATACGCGGAGGTGTTACGAAATTATTAGATCAAGAGAGCTCAGTGAGAATCTTTTCCGCTGCTAATTGCTCAGCCTGGCGCCGACTGCCACCCTGTGCAATTGCGGAACCATTAACGCTATCCACCTTGCAACTAACAATAAAAACCTGATTATGGGCTTCGCCTTCGATGCTATCCACGTGATAAACCGGCAGTGCAATACGCCGAGATTGCAGTAACTCTTGAAGGCGTGTTTTGGGATCTTTCTGGTGGTCATCCATAGAGATGTTTTCAAGGAGATCTTTAAACCAGTTTAAAACGACTCCTCTACATACCTCTAAATCACTATCAATATAAATGGCACCTATCACCCCTTCAAGCGCATCAGCAAGAATGGAATCTCGCCGATAGCCACCACTTTTAAGCTCGCCTGAACCGAGTATCAGGCAATCACCAAATTCAAACTCTCTCGCCACGCAAGCAAGGGTTTCACCTTTCACCAGCTGCGCCCTAAGGCGACTCAACTTCCCTTCTTTTGCCTTTTCAAACTGTTCAAATAGCGCATCAGCGATAACAAAATTAAGAATGGAATCTCCCAGAAACTCTATCCGCTCATTATTTTTCGAGCCACTCACACTGCGATGCGTGAGCGCTAAGACCAACAAATCGGGGTCATTAAATTGATAGCCAATACGGCGGCATAGGGCTTTCTGGAGCGAGTTCAATGTGCTACGGCCTCAAATTGATTTTCAAACGATACGAGTAGGTCAATGTTCTGAACCAGACCCAACCTTACTTCATAGTCAATATTTACTGTCAAACGTCCCTTTTCCTTCTTCACCACAATGCCTTCCTTTTTTACATTGTGAACATTATTAATTCGAAGCTGCTTCAGTAAAAGGCTTTTGATTTTACTTTTGGACATCTTAGTTATGCCTGGATGCTCCTCAAGGCCATCCAGAGCCCCTTTAATAGTATAATTATCCAGATAAACTGGCGTGAGCTTTAAACCCGTTCCGGCAAAAAATACGATGATGATGATAGTAAACAGTATACTCAAACCAGATGCACCGCGCTGATGCTTTATCATGTTCTATTTCTCCTTTTCTAACCGTGGAATAACTCTCTGAGCCCCAGCAAACTGCTAGAACACAGGGTTTGTTTGACACAATTATATTGAGTATAGAACGACTTACCCCAAGAGGGGCTGCCGAAGAACAAAACTGCACATTAGTTTTTTAAAACCATGGGGATCTAGCGAAACAGACCATTAAATAAACTCTATTCAATGCCACCAACGCGACTAAAAGCCGGAAGATGCAAACCTGGCTGCTTCGTCATCCATATGGCAACAGCCTTACCCACAATGTATTTCTCTGGAACCATACCCCAAACACGGCTATCGTTACTGTTATCACGGTTATCCCCCATCATAAAGTAGCTGCCTTCTGGTATTTTCCACTCCCGAGATGCGCGATATTGATTACGACTAAGAATATGCTGAACCGTATGGCCATCCCCCACTAATTGCTCTTGAAGAATTTGCAACGTGGGGTTACTTGGCGGCAGTTCGGCTAATAAAGATTGAGAAATCTCTTTCCCATTAATGGTCAGACGTTTATTTTCGTAGTGAATCGTATCACCGGGTACGCCAATCACTCGTTTAATATAATTTATGCGTGGGTTTCCTGGATATTTGAATACCATCACATCCCCTGTTTGTGGGTCATTCAATGGCATAATTTTGGTTCCAATCACTGGCAAACGTAATCCATAAGTAAACTTGTTTACCAGGATATAATCGCCAACACGCAAAGTCGGCACCATGGAACTTGAGGGAATAGTAAAGGGCTCCATTAAAAATGAGCGCAGCACCAAAACCAATAACAATACGGGGAAAAAAGAACGGCTGTATTCCACCGGCAACGACTCTTTTTTTAATTTTGCTACAGTGTCTTGATCCACCTTCGGTAAAGAGGCCAGGTTCTCCAGCTGACCTACTCCTATATCTCGCCCAGCTGCGTAATTTTGCACGGCTTTCTTTCGTCGAGGCAACAAAAAAAGTGTGTCGAGCATCCATATGACACCGGAAACACAAACCAAAATCACCAGCACTAATGAGAAATCAATATCCATAAATCAGCCTGCCATCTTCCTTCTAAATGAAAACATATCGGTAACACCTAAGCTCGAACTTGAACGCAGTCTAAACAGTTACCGAGTTTGCTGAATCGTTACACATATCGTTTCATTTGTTTATCTTTCAATTTTTAATACTGCTAGAAATGCATCCTGTGGAATTTCAACATTTCCCACCTGCTTCATGCGCTTTTTACCCGCTTTTTGCTTTTCCAATAACTTACGCTTTCGGCTTGCATCACCACCATAGCACTTAGCAGTAACATTCTTACGAAGTGCTTTCACCGTTTGGCGCGCAATAATATGCCCTCCAATAGCGGACTGAATTGCAATATCAAACATTTGCCGAGGAATAAGTTCTTTCATCTTTTCAGTGAGTGCGCGGCCTTTAAATTGGGCATCTTCATCGTGGCAAATTAACGCCAGTGCATCCACTTTCTCCCCATTAATCAGCACGTCTACACGCACTAGTTTACTTGGTTCGAAACGAAGGAAAGAATAATCCAGCGATGCATAACCTCGACTTACAGATTTCAAACGATCAAAAAAATCCAACACCACCTCAGCCAGGGGGATCTCATAGCTGAGAGAAACCTGATTCCCCATATACTGCATGTTTTTCTGCACACCTCGACGCTGGTTGGAAAGGGTCATTACATTACCCACATACTCCTGAGGCACGAGAATATTTACTTGAGCAATTGGCTCTCGAAGCTCTTCAATTACCGATATATCAGGCATTGCAGAGGGGTTATCTACTTCAATCACTTCACCTTTCTTGGTGAGAATTTGGTAAACCACCGTTGGAGCAGAAGTAATCAGATCGAGATTATATTCTCGTTCAAGTCGCTCCTGGATGATCTCCATGTGGAGCATACCAAGAAAACCGCAACGAAAACCAAAACCCAGGGCATCGGAGGTTTCCGGTTCAAAGAACATAGACGCGTCATTCAACTTTAACTTCGCCAATGCTTCTCGGAAAGCTTCATAGTCATCACTGCTCACCGGAAACATTCCCGCAAAAACCTGTGGCTTGACCCGTTTAAAACCCGGCAAGGTTTCTACATCTGGTGTTTTGGCGTGGGTCAGCGTGTCACCCACTGGAGCCCCGTAAATATCCTTGATGCCCGCAACCACAAAACCCACTTCACCGGCCGACAACGAATCAGTTTCTTTACGCTTAGGGGTAAATACGCCGACACTATCAACAACATGTGCTTGGCCAGTGGATTTCACCAGGATCTTTTGACCCTTTTTAATACACCCCTCTTTAATGCGTACTAGGGACACAACACCAAGATAATTATCGAACCATGAATCAATGATTAAGGCCTGTAAAGGCCCCTCTGGATCGCCTGCAGGCGCGGGGATGCTCGTCACTATGCGTTCTAGCAAGGCTTCTATTCCAATACCAGATTTCGCACTGACCTGGCAGGCATCATGTGCATCAATACCGATAATATCTTCGATCTCACTCGCCACACGCTCGGGCTCAGCTTGGGGTAAATCGATTTTATTCAGAACAGGCAGAACTTCAAGTTCCTGATCTATGGCGGTATAGCAATTTGCAACAGATTGCGCCTCAACACCTTGAGCGGCATCCACCACCAGCAAGGCACCCTCGCAGGCCGCCAGCGAGCGTGAAACTTCGTAGCTGAAATCCACATGGCCCGGCGTATCAATAAAGTTTAATTGGTAGGTTTCACCATTTTCGGCTTTATAGTGAAGGGTAACACTCTGGGCTTTTATGGTAATGCCACGCTCTCGCTCTATATCCATAGAATCGAGCACCTGCGAAGCCATTTCCCGAGCAGAAAGCCCACCGCACAGCTGTATAAATCGATCAGCAAGGGTGGATTTACCATGATCAATATGAGCGATGATGGAGAAATTTCGTATATTTTTAATGTTTGTCACGTGAATACGGGTATCAGAAGGTAGGGGTTAAAAGAGGCGACAAGTCTAACCAATTGTTTGGTATGAGTCACGCCACGAAAGCCTTTGAGTGAGCTTATGGAGAGATTATAGGCAAAACCGATGACCCAGGCTTTGATTTTGGCGCTCTGCACACAAGTTATTGATCGTGCATCCTGACTAAGCCTTCCTCTCTTGCCGCTCTAAGAACCATGGGCTGGAAGTTTTCATCATCTTTGTGCTGATGATTATAAAGATACACCAGAGCAAAACCCGCCAAAAAACCGATGCCACCACCAAATGCCGCCACCAAATCATTGGTACCGTAAAGCCATTGAAACCCACCTGCCCCGGCGATCATTAAAACTAAAGGAAGAAGGTAAACGAGCAAAGCCGATTTTAGTAAAGTGGATTCGCTCAAGCCCACCACAACCTCATCACCCACTTGAAGCGAAAGCGAATTTAAGGCGCTGATGATGCAACTTTTCTGCCCTACAACTTCGGCAATACTTCCCTGCCCACATGTGGATTTAGCCTCACAGGACTGACAACTGGTGATTCTAACGGTTTCTATCATTGCAAGCCCTCCGTCAAGGGCTACAACACGACCATGCTCTTCTAACATTGTGGCTTTTCCCGCTATGCTATATTGGTGAGCCTCTAATCAAATAGGTGAGCCTCTAATCAAATAGGTGAGCCTCTAATCAAATAGGTGAGCCTCTAATCAAATAGGTGAGCCTCTAAT
>JAESUE010000395.1 GCA_016763235.1 Pseudomonadales bacterium | reverse complement strand
GCAACACCCCGTTGATACCGATGGCGATGGCGTGGACGACTACCGCGATACAGACAGTGATAACGATGGCCAAAGTGACGCAGAAGAGTGTCCTGACCCTTCTGAGTGTGCAGACCTTGATGGCAATGGAATCCCTGATTACCGTGATCGTGCGCGAGACCTTGGCGATGGAGCAAGTCTGGGTGTTGTTAAAACACAAACCGATGGAATTGGCGGCTTAGGTTCTATTAGCCTCGGTGTTCTGACCTTCTTATTCGGGCTTCGCCTACGGCGTAAAATTGGTTTTTTTTTGATTGCAGCGCCTCTGCTTCTAATCGTTAATAGCGGGAATGTTTTCGCGCAAAGTAGTTCTTTTTACGGCGGGTTTAATTTGGGCGTATCCAACTTAGACCCTGATACGAGTGGCGCGCCCACCTTGTCGGGTGATCAAAAACAAGATGTCTCGATCAAGCTGGATTTTGGTTACGATGCCAGCGAGCACTTTTCTGTAGAAGGCTTCTGGGCTAATTTGGGCGAAGCGACCTTTTCACCGCAAGGCTCTCTTTCCTACGAGGCCCTTGGGCTTGGAGTGATCGGACACTATTTTTACATGGGTGAATCTCGAAGTTATGGGGCAGGTGCTGTTTTCCTGAAAAGTGGCTTTGTTAGCTTATTAAATGCTTCCAACGATATTGAATTTGAAAACAATAATTCCATCTCCTTGTATTACGGTATTGGCACGGAATATTGGTTAAGTGATCACTGGAGCGTGCGTTTAGATCTTACGACCTATGACAAGGATGCATCAGAAATATCTGCGGGGGTGGCTTACCGCTTCTCTACAACAAAAAGACGTAGCACACCGAAGGGAAAATCCAGGCAGCATCCCGTCGATCGTTTTTTCAAAGCCTTTGCTGCCCCGAGTGAAACCGTGAAATCCATAGAGCAGAAAATCCCTGCTGTGCTTAAGCCGAAACCGATTATCACGCAACCAGCAGTGCTTAAACCGATAG
Organism: Pseudomonadales bacterium; assembly: GCA_016763235.1. GTDB lineage: Bacteria > Pseudomonadota > Gammaproteobacteria > Pseudomonadales > UBA3067 > UBA3067. The sequence goes on along the minus strand of JAESUE010000395.1, from coordinate 5,034 downwards.
AAACTAAAACCCTTCAGCCGATTAAAACCACGTCCAAAGCACACTCAAAGAAAAAGGTGAAGCCGACGTTTAAAGATGAGGATGTGGATGGTGTGGCTGACCAGGATGATGAGTGTCCTTATACACCCAAAGGTACTAAAGTAGGTGCTGACGGTTGTGCTGAATACCGAGGTATTTGGCGAGAAATGCATTAACCTTGCTAGGTTCGAACCCTGGTTATCCGAAATAATTTTCATGGAAGATTTTATGAGTAGTGATTCGCTTTATCATAAAGATGGGGATTACTTTGTTCCCACAGACAGAACAAACTCTCCCTGGAGCCCCAAGCTTTTACATGGCGGGGCCATATCCGGCATATTGGCGTATGGGCTTGAACAACATGCGCCTAATTCAGGAATGCGCTTTATTCGTGTTACCAACGATTTATTTCGTCCGGCACCAAAAGTGCCAGTGAAACTTGAAACGAGTTTTATAAGGGATGGCGGGCGCATTGGTGTTATTGAATGCAAGCTCATGGCGGACGGTAAAGAAGTCGCCAGAGCGGTGGGCCTTCGAGCGAAAGTGCAGGATATTGAATTGCCCGAAAGCGCACTGTGTAAAATAGACATGCCACCAGATCCAGATCCAATACCTATTACGGGTTTTTTGGGTGACAAGGTTGGTCCAGATACTTTCGTACCAGGGCTGAACTATGCAGTGGACGTAAAATTAATCAGTGGTTTTCAATTTAAAGGAGAGGGAAAGGCTTGGTTGCGAATTACTTCTCAGTTGATAGATGGAGAAGAAAACACGCCGTTTACTTATCTCGGTATGTTGTCCGACTTTGGAAATGGTTTGGGGCAAACCTATATCGGTGGAAATAATGCGTGTATTAATGCCGATATTAACAGCAGTATCTATCGCTACCCAGCCAGTGAGTGGATTTGTCTGGAATCTAAAACCCAGGTTCAGCCTCAGGGTTTTGGCACAACGGAAACCTTGTTTGTAGATAGTGAAGGGGCTGTTGGCCGAGTAAGCCAATCTTTGGTGGTAAAACCATTTGGTTTTTAAGTAACTATTCAGCTCACGCCAAAATTTGCGCATAACGGCGTTAAAAAATGATCATTTAACCCTATAAACTCACATTTTCTGCCTTGTTCTGCTCAAATTTTAACGCAATCTGAACAGTTACACTATTCGCTGAATAGTGACATTTTTAATTGAATGATACGGTTCTCAATATTGTCATGATTTATAACTTGACGAATAAAATAAACTCCTGCAATACTTGGCGTATGAATAACTTAGTGTCTCTGAAAAATCTAATGCAAAAACGGCTTACCAAGCTCGTGCGCGTCTCCACGCAGGTGAAATGGCGTGCGCGTATTGCTGCGGTTTTTCGGAGGATGATCTAAAAAGTTATCCATAAAAAAAGCTGCAGTGTTTTAAAACCTGCGGCTTTTTTTATGCCTGCAGGTTTAGCATAGCGTAAAAACAACGAGATTAGTTTGGGAGGAAAAAATGAATAATCTCACAAAACTGGCCTATTTGGTCGTTATTGCTGTCTGGTCAACGACACCGTTGGCCATTAAATGGAGTAGCGTTGGCATACACCCCTTGTGGGGTTCGGCGATTCGAATATTAATTGCTACGGTATGTATTTTACTGATTATTCGAGTTTGGAGGCAGCCGATCCCTTTACACCTTACCGCATTAAAAAACTATCTTGCCGGTGGTTTGGGGCTTTTCGGTGGATTGATATTTGTATACACCGGCGCGGCTTTTGTACCTAGCGGTTTGATTTCAGTGTTGTACGGTTTATCACCCATACTTTCAGGCGTATTGGCCTATTATTTGATTGATGATCCGCCCTTTAGCGTTTCAAAATGGTTGGCATTGGTTTTTTCTGTTATGGGCTTGGCGGTTATTTTTTCTGATGATATTCAGTTGAGTGAGAAACTTATTTTTGGTGTTGTTTTAGTTTTGATTAGCGTTTTGTTTTTTTGTCTAAGTGCCGTGCTGATTAAAAGGTACCAGCATGACGGACATCCTCTAGCGCAAACAACGGGGTCGTTATTGGTCTGCCTGCCTCTTTTTCTTATCAGTGCGAGTACGGTAGCCGATGACGTTAATTATTCTGATATTCAAATGACGACAAAGTTATCGATTATCTACCTAGCGATAGTGGGGTCGATAATCGGTATGCTTTGTTATTATTATGTGCTAAATAAAATGTCACCAAGTTCAGTGGCATTAATTACGGTGATTACACCGGTTATAGCCCTGTTTCTCGGTGTGAATTTTAATGGCGAGGTGTTTTCCAGTTGGAGCTATGCGGGGGTCTTTATGATTCTCGTGGGGCTTGCGGTATTTAATTGGGGAGATCGATATATAACAGGTCGAGCGCCTACTGGTTGATCGTAGGGTTAAGCCATATACCCGTAGCAAATAATGCTAGGGGTATATGGTAGATTTTAATGTACGTTGCTATCTCGCATTAGTCTTTTTCATTTTCGACTGGGCAACTATAACGTTTGACTAATTTTCCATTGTTGCGAGTTTCCATGTGCACATCAAACTGCCATAGACAATGTAGATGGCGCATTACTTCCTGAGTGCTGTCGCCGAGTGGGCGGTTATCGTGTTGAGTATGATGCAATGTCAGTGAACGATCACCATTGATATCGACGTTAAAAACCTCGATATTAGGTTCATTCATGCTGAGGTTGTATTGTTGAGCAAGGGATTCTCTGATTCCTTGGTAGCCAAATTCGTCATGAATATTTCCGATGATTATGTCTTCATTTTTGGAATCATCAATAATCTGAAAGAATTTAAAATCACGAATCAGTTTTGGTGAAAGAAATTGCAGAATAAAACTTTCATCTTTAAAATTCTGCATGGCAAAATGTAATGTTTTTAACCAGTCTGAACCCGCAATATCTGGAAACCATTGTTTGTCCTCTTTCGTTGGGTGTTCACAAATACGCCGGATATCCGTCATCATGTTAAAACCGAGGGCGTAAGGGTTGATACCGCTGAAATAGGGGCTGTCAAAATCCGGTTGGTAAACCACCGAGGTATGGGATTTTAAAAACTCGATAATAAAACCATCGGAAACCTGACCGCGATCGTAGAGGGTATTCAGTAAGGTGTAGTGCCAAAATGTCGCCCAGCCCTCATTCATTACCTGCGTTTGGCGCTGGGGGTAAAAATACTGCGCAATTTTACGCACGATACGTACAATTTCACGTTGCCAGGGTTCAAGTAGTGGGGCATTTTTTTCTATAAAATAGAGAAGATTTTCTTGCGGTTCGCTGGGGAAGTGAGCGCCAGGTTCTTTTTCATCTTTGTCTATTTTTTCGGGGATGGTTTTCCAAAGTTCGTTAACTTGGCTCTGCATGTATTCTTCACGTTCATGCTGGCGTCGGCGCTCTTCTTCAGCAGAAATTGGGGAAGGCCGCTTATAGCGATCAACGCCATAATTCATAAGTGCATGGCAGGAATCTAATAAAGACTCTACCGCTTCAACCCCGTGGCGTTCTTCACATTTTGAAACGTAATTTTTAGCGAAAACGAGGTAATCGATAATGGAACCGGCACCTGTCCAGGTTTTAAAAAGATAATTTCCCTTGAAAAAAGAATTATGACCATAGCATGCATGAGCGATAACCAGCGCTTGCATCATCATGTTGTTTTCTTCCATCAAATAGGCGATGCAAGGGTCGGAGTTAATGACGATTTCATAAGTGAGAGCCGAACGACCCTGTTGGTAGCTGTCTGCATGGGAAACAAATTTTTTGCCATAGGACCAGTGGCTATAGCCCACTGGCATACCAACGGAAGAATACGCGTCCAACATTTGCTCTGATGAGATTACTTCGATTTGATTGGGGTAGGTGTCGAGTTGATACTCCTCTGCAATGATTCCAATTTCGTGGTCATATTTGTTGAGTAGATCAAAGGTCCATTCTGAGCCCTCCGAAATTAGCTTTTTTTTCATGCAGATGTCCTTTGGAATAATTCTCTAAAAACGGGAAAAATATCCGCCGCACTGACTAATTGTTGCATGGCGAATTCATCTGGGTGAGCGGCTTGTAGTTTTTCATATTCATGCCATAGGGCTTGATGTTGTCGAGGCGTAATTTCCAGATAGGCGAAATACTGGGATACCGGTAAGATGTTTTCAGTGAGTATTTTTGAACATACAGGAGAATCATCGTTCCAATTATCACCATCGGAGGCTTGGGCGGTATAAATATTCCATTCTTCTGGTGAGTATCTTTCTTCGATAATTTCGTTCATAAGCTTCAATGCGCTAGAAACGATGGTGCCGCCAGTTTCTCGCGAGTAGAAAAACTCTTCTTCATCCACCTCTTTTGCAATGGTGTGGTGGCGAATGAAAACGACGTCAATTTTTTTGTAATTTCGTTTAAGAAACATATAAAGCAAAATATAAAAACGTTTAGCAATATCCTTTGTTACCTGTGTCATGGAGCCTGATACATCCATGGCACAGAACATAACGGCCTTTGCAACAGGTTGCGGTTGCTTGATTTTAAGATTATAACGAAGATCGAAGGTATCAATAAAAGGAATGCGTTTTATTTTTTTTTGTAGTTTTTCTATTTCTATGTTTAATTCTTTAATGCGTGTTTGATCTTGATTGGAAAAATCTCTCTCAAGCATTTCTTTTAATTCAGTATCAAGAAGGCGAAGCTTCTTTTTAGATGCTGATCCAAGAGCCATGCGCCGAGCTGTTGCTGAGCGCATTGATCGGCCAATATTAATTCGGTTTGGCGAACCTTCGGAAATGATGCCGCCATGCACTTGTTTGAAAGACTCCGCTCCGGAAAGCTGGCGCTTGACTAGGTTGGGAAGCTCCAAATCATCAAAAAGAAATTCGAGAAATTCATCTTGGGTGATTTGAAATGCAAATTCATCTTCTCCTTCGCCGCTATCGCTGGCGTCTCCTTCTCCACCTGAACCCCCCCCACCAGATTGGCGAGGGATTTTGTCACCCTTTACAAGTTCTTTGTTTCCAGGGTGAACAAT
>JAESUE010000002.1 GCA_016763235.1 Pseudomonadales bacterium | reverse complement strand
TAGGGACTTGCATCTCAAGCCGATACGTCGGCCACAAGTCATCACTTGGCAACATTGTGACTAGTTCACCTTTAGCGATCGCAAGGCCTCGGTTAATAGTGCGTGCTAGATTTTTTACGCCTTGATTACTTTGCGTCATATACTGAATGCGCGGGTCTAAAAATGATAAAACAACCTCTTCTGTATTGTCTGTTGAACCGTCATTTACAACAATAAGCTCCCAGTTGGTATAGGTTTGCGCTAACAAACTATTAATGGTTCGTCCCACATATTTTGCATGGTTAAAAACTGGCATAATCACGGACACAAACGGTTTATTTTTCATTATTCTACCTTTCTTAATCTCTAATTTTAGGCTTTATATAGCTTCCTTCATTTCTCTTGATACTTTATTGGCAAGCATCGAATTGAGAGTATCGAAATCAAGCTCATAGAGTGTCTCTACCGCTATATCTGCACCATTTTTAATCAGCGCTTCCTTATCGATATTTCTTGCGAGCCCTACCACCACCCCAAAATTTCCACGCTCACCGGCCTGTACTCCAGAAATAGCGTCTTCCACTATAATCGTTTTGTGAGGAGGGATACCCAATAGTGAAGCGGCGGCAAGAAATATATCTGGATCAGGCTTGCCATTCAGATTCATATTTTTGGACACCACTCCATCCACACGAACCGGAAATTTTTTCGCCAAACCAACGTTTTCTAAAACCAATTTACAATTTTTACTTGATGAAGCTACCCCCATAGGAAGACCGATTTTTTCTGCTCGAAGAAAGAACTCAACGAAATCCGAAAATACTGACACGCCCTTGGTTTCCAGAAGTTCAATAAAATATTTATCTTTGTAATTTGCAACTCCTCTTAATGTTCCCTTCTCAATAATATCTTCCGTGTCTCCCTCATCCAAAATTATATTTCGTGATTTGCAAAATGAAACAATTCCCGCTTCCCGAGGCTTCCCATCCACGTAGCGAGGATAATCAATATCTAGATTAAACGGCGAATAACTTTCACTAAAGTTTAAGCTAGCTCTCAATTTCAATAGATAATCGAACGTCTTTTTCCATGCTAAAGCGTGCACTTTTGCCGTGTCAGTAATAACACCGTCCAAGTCGAATATAATTCCTTTAATTAGGTTTACCATACTTATTCCACAGCACTTGTTAATTTTTTATACGCCATGGTAGACGAGGAAGTAAATTCATAAGTAAAAAGAACCTTGCCACCCACTGAATTTATTGCTTTTTCTTCTTCAAAAAATTGAGAATTTACTTTTTGGGTCGTGGGTTCATATTCCTGCCCTTTAACAAAATAACTGGGGCGAATCAGACGAATAGTTTCAATTGCATTAGCCCACCTATTTACAGCGACATAATCTACAGCACGCAACCCGGCAAGAAGTTCCGCTCTTTGCTCTGCAGGAAAGACCGGCCTATTGGGGCCTTTTTTAATAAATCGATCTTCCGTAATGGTCACTACCAATAAGTCAGACTTTTTCTTTGCCGCCTCAAAATGTCGTAAATGTCCTGTATGTAAAATATCAAAACATCCATGACAAAGAGCAACTACTCGATCATTTCCCTCACGGAAAGATCCAACAATATTCGCCATATTTTCTAGTGACACAACTTTTGAAAGCGCATCTAAGTTCATTTTAAGTCCTTTTATCTATATCAGAAATTGGCTTCATTTTAAATCTAACTGGAATTAATCTATGGAGTGTTTCTCGTATCAAAACTCGCTCATGTCCCCAATAGAAATAGCCTCCGAAAAATATTACCAGGCCGTAAAATATTATTTGAACAATCATCCATTCCAAACTATTTTCTACACCAAAAATCCGATAACAGGATAAAATAGCCAATACGCTAATACAGAGCAGCCACCCACTCCACATCAAATGCTTCCCCCATGTCACAGTTATATTTAATTTTCTAAGTGAGATTAGCGCGCTCAAAATCATTCCCCAATAGCTTAAAGACGTTGCAAGCGCAACTCCAAATACCCCCCAGTTCAGTATAAATATAAAATAGGCATTCAATATGATATTAAGAACTAGTCCAACTATATTGCGCCATACTATAACGGACAATCTATTTTCAACTTGAAATATCTGATCAATTGGCCCCATTATTAGAAGTGGGATTACAACTAAAGAAAATCCTAACAAACCATCTGCTACTAAACCTGTGCTTGAATCACTAAATAAACCACGCTGCAATAATATCCCAATAATTCCCTCCCCCCACACACCAAGAACCAATCCACATGGCACACCAATATATATTACAAATGACAATAGATGATTGACCACCTCGTTTTTACTCGAAATATCGTGTTTTTTTTCGGCGAAGATTGTCATAAAACCACCCTCAAAAAACATCAATACCTGTAACAATTGAGCCACTGCAAATCCGTAGGCCAGCGCACCTACTGATCCATCGTCCAAGTAGGAGATATACATTCTATCTACTAACACATAGCTATAATGCACCACCTGGAGTAGAAAAAGGCTTGGCGCTATACGAAGGCAATTCCGTAGATCATCGCTAATTATATTTTTATCAATCTTTAAATATTTTCTAGATGAAATTAGCAAATATAACGTCGCGCCAATCAAGCCTAGGTTCATTGACCAGAACAAAACCATCGACGTATCTTTGTAATTTGCAACGGTCAAGCATATGATGATTGTATATATAAACTCCGCTCGATAGACTATCGAAAAATTTCGGACTGCCCGAAATACAGCACCTAAAACATGGAACGGGATATAAAATATAACAACCGGTAAAATCCAGATAAATGATTCAGATAAGCGTTCTTTTTTTTCTTCGGTAAAACCCACCGCAATATTAGAAAGATATTCACCCCCAAAAAATACTACGATTGCTAAAACGATTGAAAATAGCATGGATAACGATAAGAACGCTCCAGCCAGACTTTTAAATTTTTCTATTTCGTTTCCAGTCCAGTATTCCACCAACTTTGGCGTTGCAATCACATCCAC
>JAESUE010000035.1 GCA_016763235.1 Pseudomonadales bacterium | reverse complement strand
CGTTTATGGGAATCACAGGGCTTGCAGGTGAGTCGTTTAAAGCGAGTACGTTTTGCCAGCGTATTTTTACCGCCAGAGCTTAAAGCAGGGAGTTGGATTGAGCTAGGTCGAGAGGAAATTGAACCCCTTGCAAAATTGGCGGGTGTCGAAAATAAGCGCCGTCATTCTCAATATGGAAAGAAAATCACTGAGAAGGAGTATAAAGCCGAGGCTAGTAAGCATAAAAAAAGAAAACGTTAAACTATGGCGATTTCATTTGCTGGGTTTTGTTGTTGGATGTGATGGGTGTTTCCCCGTACTTGATTTCTCCCATTCGATTTCGCTAGATAGAGCTGTTCGTCCGCTCGCTGAATTAAAGTTTTGGCATATTCGTGTTCATGGAGTGTCGCAGCGCCGATGCTGATGGTAAGCGAAACTGATTTACCGCTGTCTGATACCAGTCTCAGTCTTTCAGCGGCCTTTCTTAGGCGCTCTGCAATGACGACGGCGCCGTAGGTGTTTGTATTGCTCAAAATAAGAACGAACTCTTCCCCTCCGAACCTAAAAACCGTATCACTTGTTCGAGCGACTAATTTTAGCTCGTCAACGAGCGCTTTTAATACTTTGTCACCAAAGGGATGGCCGTATTGGTCGTTAATAGCTTTGAAATAATCAATATCAAGCATGAGCACTGATAGAGGGTGGTCATGGCGTTGTGCCAATTCAAATTCACGCTCTAGGCTCGCCTCCATTGCAGCACGGTTGCCCGCACCAGTGAGGAAATCTGTTTGTGACGAGAGCTTTAGTCGGCTGAAAGCAAGGGCATTGCGAAGCGAGAAAGCAAAAATTTGGGTCAACTGCCGAATTCGTTTTTCATCGGATTCTTTAAGCTCTATTTGGCAGTATATTGTCATTGTTCCCAAAAAGTCTTCATCAGCAAATAATCGCTGCCCATAGTGAAACTCTGTGGGAGATCCTAGGGAAATTTCAATGCCATCGTTGGGGCAAAAATAAATAAGGCTGGTAATGCCGTATTGGTTTAAAAGACTTTCAAAGTACAGGTCTATCAGCGACTCTAAGTCGAGGGTGGTGTGAAGTTTCTGGCTGAGTTGAAGTTGTTGGTATTGAAAGGACGCACCCAGTGAGAGCTGTGATTCATCCTTGGTGATTAATTCTCTGGTAGCCTGTCCCAGCTTTTTTGCGCAGGAGTTGTTAGCCATGTTTATTCCCATCCTTATCTACGTCTACTTATTTATCGACAGTGACAAAAAAATGTTTAGCGCCGTCTTTAAATAAAGATTTAGCGATTTTCGTGCCAAATGTTGTCGTTAGATTTCAAGTGAATAAAGTTGGGGGCAAAGCTTCGTATTTGTTATTAGGCGATGAAATAAAGGAGTGAGCTATTAAATGTGACTGGCTTTTATGGAGCATGCCTACCTTCCTTGGTTTGCAGGGTGATAGATTTACAAGTCTATGATTTGTAAGACTAAGGTAAAAATAAAAAAAGGCAAGTTATTGAAACTAAAGCTTGTTTCAGTTTGTTGAAAATTGGGCGCTAGCGCACAGCTTATTGCTGGGGAGTTTGGGCGTCAATGGATTGACCGTGGGTGCCAATGCTATCCTTACCCATTAAGTACAGGTAAGCGGCAATAATTTCCTCCGGTCGGTGAAGAGTTTCCGGATTTTCCGCAGGAAAGGCCGAAGAGCGCATAGTGGTGCGGGTGGCGCCAGGGTTTATGCTATTGACCCTTATGTTTGACGTGTTGTCCAGCTCTTCTGCAAGGACTTGCATCAAGCCTTCCACTGCAAATTTTGATACAGAGTAAGCGCCCCAGTAGGCGTGCCCCTTTCGGCCAACGCTAGAACTTGTGAAAATCAATGAGGCATTGTCTGCATTGTGCAAGAGAGGCAAGGTTGCTTGTGTCAGCATAAATGCGCTATCCACATTTACTTGCATTACTTTTTGCCATAATTCGGCAGGGTATTGCTCAATAGGGGTTAGCTGACCAAGAATGCCGGCATTATGCAGCAAGCCATCTAACTTACCGAACTCACGCTGAAGAATGTTGGCAAGTTCCTGATAGTCATGCTCTGCAGCAACTGCAAGGTCAAGTGGGTATATAGCGGGCTTGTTGAATCCAGCCTGCTCTATCTCATCGTAAACAGCTTCTAGTTTTGGAATGGAGCGCCCTAGGAGGATGACAGTGGCTCCGTATTTTGCATAGGCGATTGCGGCGGCTTTTCCAATGCCGTCACTCGCGCCGGTAACAAGGATAACCTTGTCTTTTAGTAGGTGTTCAGGTGCTTGATATCCAGAGGGTTTTAGGTCAGGCATAAGGTTGTTGATGTAATATTATTAAATGGCTAAAGGTTTCTTAGTGTAACAGGCGCATTCTACCTTGTACGCTCATTAGAGCGCGCACGGCAATCTATTTGTTGAAGATATGGTTGTAAATATCGTCGGCTGACTGTGCGAGATAGGTAGCCCTCCAAGATACCGGGCTTTCTTCTGTTGAAATGTAGCCAAAAAGAGCGGTGATTGTTGTCATGTTAGCTCTTTGGCCTGCTTCTATATCTCGCTTGTGATCCCCGATGTAAATGCTATTTTCGGGCTTGGCATTTACTAATTTGCAGGCCTTGAGCAATGATTCTGGGTGAGGTTTGGCATCAGTAACCTGGTCGGCGCATATCAATACGTCGCACCGTTGTGACAGGGCTAGTGTTTCCAGTAAGGGAATAGCGAAACGGCTCGGTTTATTGGTCACGACTCCCCAAGGTATATTTTTCTCTTCAAGCTTTTTAAGTAGATTATTTATGCCTGGAAATAAGCAGCTGGCTTGACCAAGTTGGCTTTGGTAGGCCTTAAGTAGTTTTTCGCGGTATGTCTCGAAGTTAACATCACCTTCATTTACATCAAAACCAAGAGTAACGAGAGCTCTTGCGCCGTTTGAAACGGTATTGCGAATTATTTCATTGGGCAATGGGCCAAGGCCATACTCTTCTCGCAGTGCATTCAGCACCAGAATGAAATCTGGTGCTGTGTCCAGCAATGTGCCATCAAGGTCGAATAAAACAGTTTCTGGATACATTTATGCTTCTGGCTTCTGGGTGTGTATAAGGTAATTAACGCTGGCATCGCGGCCGAGCTTATAACGTTTCATAAATGGATTATAAGTCATTCCGGTGACTTCTTTCACGTTAAGCCGCGCAGCTCTGCTCCAAGCGCTCAACTCAGAAGGACGAATTAGTTTTTTATAGTCATGCGTACCTTTGGGGAGTAGGTTTAAGACGTACTCGGCTCCGACGATGGCAAATACAAAGGATTTGGGGTTTCGGTTGATGGTGGAAAAAAAGACGTGTCCACCGGGTTTGACCAGCTTAGCGCACGCTTTGATAACCGATGCGGGATCAGGAACATGCTCCAACATTTCTAGGCATGTGACGATATCGTAGTTCTCAGCTTCTTTTTCTGCGATAGCCTCGGCGGTGCTGTGTAAATAGTCCACTTCAACGCCACTTTCCAGCTTGTGCAGTTTTGCGACGGCCAAGGGCGCTTCTCCCATGTCAATGCCGGTGACGATGGCACCACGTTTTGCCATGGATTCAGAAAGTATTCCACCGCCGCAGCCAATATCGATAACCTTTTTTCCGTTTAAACCACAGCGTTCGTCAATATAATTTAGGCGCAGTGGGTTGATGTCATGGAGTGGGCGGAATTCACTTTCTGGATCCCACCACTTCGATGCGATGGCTTCAAACTTGGCCAGTTCAGCGCGATCAATATTCTCAACTATTTCTGTTTCCATTTTCTGGTTTTCCCTGTTGATCATTATTTGAACCTGGAAATTTTTGTTTGCCAGGTTTTTGCAAAAGCTACGGCGCTTTTTTCATTGCTAAAGTTTAATTGTCGTTGATTCATGAGTGCTTTGCCAGCTACCCAAGTGTCGGTCACGTTTTCCCTGCCGGCCGAAAATACAATTTGGGATACAGGGTTATAAAGAGGTTGTAGCTCTGGGGCTGATAGATCGATACTTATTAGATCCGCATATTTACCAATAGTGATACTTCCAATCTGGTTATCCAGGCCCAGTGCCTTCGCCCCGTTAATTGTAGCAAGTTTTAAAGCTTCGTAGGCTGGAAGGGCGGTGGCGTCATGATCAACAAGTTTTGCTACCAGTGATGCGGTGCGTAGTTCCGAAATCATATCTAGGTCATTATTGCTGGCGGCACCGTCTGTACCCAGCGCGACATTAATGCCGGCATTTTGGAGTCGGTGAACAGGGCATAAACCACTTGCGAGCTTAAGGTTCGATTCAGGGCAGTGGATAACATGGGCGCCGGAATCGCTGAGTAGTGTTAGTTCAATATCAGAAATCTGTGTCATGTGTACCGCTTGAAATTGCGGGGAAAGTAAACCGAGATTATTGAGCCTTTCTATCGGTCGTAGTCCTGTTTTCTTTACTGCCTCTTCGATTTCATGAGCGGTTTCGTTGAGATGCATATGAATACCAAACTGAAATTTTTCAGCAGCGTCTCTGATTCTTTCTAGGGGTTTGTCTGAAACGGTATAGGGCGCATGTGG
>JAESUE010000394.1 GCA_016763235.1 Pseudomonadales bacterium | reverse complement strand
CACCCAGAGCGATATTATATTCCCGCGTTCCACGTTCATCAGCATGCCCTTCAAGCCGAATTGCGGCAGCTGGGTTGTTGCTTAGGAATGCAGCATGCGCCTGAAGCGCATCATAGGCATCTGACTTTACAATTGCCTGATCAAAATCGAAGTAAAATACAGTCATGGACAGCAATGCTTGTGCTGTTTCAGCTGCCAACTCTTCTTGAGATTTAACCGCTGAGTCTGACATTCCAGAAACTTCGTGTGTCCCACTATCAATAACTTCTGCTGCTGCTGTATCAACAGCTTCTTCAGTAGGCTGACTTTGACACCCTGCCAATACGGCACCGAGGAAAAGGGCCGCTAATAACTTGGCATTACCTGACATTTTTTTCATTCTTCACTCCTTGTTTTATAAATTAGGTATAACTTTGAACACTACAGTATATTTTCAAACATTTAACCAACATATACCGAGAAATATTTCTCATAACTGTAGTTCAGTTTAACGCACTACACATAGTTTCCCTACAATTAATCAAGACTTATAGAAAATTTTCGATCAATTCAAATAGGGCGACCATACTGGCTCTCTCACCTCTCCATGGTGCGCGGGCAGCAGGTATCTTATGTTGCCATTAATTGCCACAGCGCCCAATACACCCATATCTTTATGCTGTGTGGCATAAATAACCATACTGCCATTCGGCGAAATGCTCGGAGACTCGTCGAGGCTTGTCTTCGTCAAGTTCGTAAACAGGTTTCTTTGCAGGTTCTGCACGCTAATATGAAACTGTCCGTTCTCTCTATGCACCATGACTAAATCATGGCCATCAGGCGACACTTGCGCCCTCGCGTTATAATTCCCCCGAAATGTTAATCGACTCACCTTGCCTGTAAGCGCATCAACTTTATAAATCTGAGGAGAACCACCGCGATTCGAGGTAAATACCAACGATGCGCCATCCTTTGTCCACCGAGGCTCCGTATCAATCGCATAATGGTGCGTTAATCGACGTAGCGCACGCGTTTTCAAATCCATAATATAAATTTCAGGATTGCCATCTTTCGATAGAACCATTGCCATCTTTTTGCCATCTGGCGACCAGTCTGGCGCGCCATTAATTCCAGAGAATGCAGTGAGTTTAATGCGTTTTCCCGTAAAACGATTTTGAATGTAAATAGCAGGGCGGCCACCAGCAAAAGATACATACGCCACGCGTTTTCCGTCAGGCGACCACACTGGTGACATAAGCGGCTCTGAAGACTCCAGCAGAGTTCGGGGCCGCTGCCCATCAGCGTCTGCCACCTGTAGCTTATATAGTCTTTTCCCACTGCCTTCTTTCGTCACTGAAACATACATTAGCTTGGTGGAAAAAATGCCACGCAACCCTGTCAGCTTCTGGTAAATGGTATCGCTAATATGGTGCGCGGCAGCACGCAAATCTTTTACTTGGGCAATTTTCCAACTGGCAACGAGCTTTTGAGCACGCACATCCATTAGCTCATAGCTAAGCCCGTAAGCAGGCACTATCGCAGAAGAGCTTCCAGGCACTTGAGCCGAGGCAACGGCATTAATTCGTCCAACCAACAGGTAATCAACCCCCAGGACACGCCAATCCCGATAAAAAAACTTCTTTACTGGAATTCGGCTGACTCAGCATATCGGCGCGCATCAACGGTTTGAACTGGCCGCTGCGCCCCATATCATCTGCCACCACTTGCGCCACATCTTCCTTGAGAAGACCTGTACCACTCCAAGCAAATGGTACTACGGCAATAGGTGTAGGGTTATCCCCTCCTTGGGTGATTTCAATCCGCAGCTGCGCTTGGACAAAAGCGCTCATTTGAATTAGAAAAAGCGCCATTACTATTTTAGGTAAATACAACACTACAAATCCTCGGGTCTGAATATCAATTCAATTATTCTAAAATATCGATCAAAAATAGCCGCATCAGGAGGAACTGGTAAAATCCCAGCTTTATAAACGGCCTGCTCTGCAGAGCGATCAAACGCGGCATTGCCACTGCTTTCTTTAACGGAAACAGAAAGAACCTCTCCGCCAGGGATCATTGTTATTTTCAAAACCGACTGCATGCCTTTACGTGCGCTGGGTGGCCTCGACCACGTTCTTTGCACTTGCTGCTGAATGGCGGCAATATATTGCCCAATGATTTTTTGCTCTTCTGAGTGCTCCAAACTTTCTAGGCGCTGCGTTTCCTGCTCCCGCAGTTTTTCCAATTCCAATAGACGCTCCGCTTCTTTCTTGCGCATGCGTTTCAGCTCATCTTTTTGATCCGCTTTATATTTTTCTTTACGTTCTTTATCTCGTTGCTTTTTTTTCTCTTGCTCTTTAAGACGCCGTTGTTTTTCTGCTTTTAGGCGCACCTTTTCTTTTTTTGCTTTAGCCAATTTCTGCTGCCGCTTTTTTTCCCGAAGTTTTTTTTGTTTTTCCTGCTCGCGCTTTTTTCTTTGTTTAGTTTCTTGCTTCTTTTTTTGATTTGTTTCCTGCTTCACGGGTACAGCAATAGGCTTTGGAAGCGCTACCAGGGATGCCTTAATACTATTGAATTTAGGCTTAACAGGGGGCTCTTCCGGCCCAACCCAGCTATAAATAAGTAGCACTACAACCAGCACGTGTAAAAGCGCTGCCTTGAAAAATGGGCCTGCTAAATCCCTCAGAGGTCTCTGTGACACATCGCCCCCTTATTGAGGCGAATCTGTAATTAAACCGACATTCGACACGCCAGACTGCTGCAGAGCAGCCATAAGCTTAATGACTGTGCCGTACATAACTTGGCTATCTCCATTCACTAGCACTGGAGTCTTTGGCTTATTTTTAAGGATTGCGGCAACCATATCGCTAACAGCGTCAAGCCCCAGCGCTTCATCTCGGGTATCCCCCAGTTCCACAAAGTACTCTCCTGTTTTCTTTATCGTTACCACTAAAGGTTCCTGGTCTTTTAGGTCTATTGGGGAGGTCACAGCTTTAGGTAACTCAACCTGAATACCCTGGGTCAACATGGGAGCGGTAACCATAAACACAATCAACAAAACAAGCATGACATCAATATAAGGCACAACGTTGATGTCAGACATGGGTTTACGCTTCGCCCCCCTTCTCATTAGTTCCATTATTTCTCCCTCCCCTTAGGCTTCCGTTTGTGCCGAAGCATTAGAAATATCACCTTGGGCGTGGGCCTTACGGTGCAAAATACTGGAAAATTCATCTGCAAAGGTATAGTAACTATTAAGAATTGATTCCACTTGTGCAGCGTAGCGGTTATAGGCAACCACTGCCGGAATTGCCGCAAACAAGCCCATCGCCGTGGCAATTAAAGCTTCTGCAATACCCGGTGCCACCACCGCCAATGTTGCTTGATTCATTTCAGCCAAAGAGCGAAATGAATTCATAATGCCCCATACGGTACCGAACAAACCGACATATGGACTGGTGGAACCCACCGTAGCCAGAAATGATAAGCTTTTTTCTAGTCGCTCTTGCTCTCGGGATAAGGTGACACGCATCGCTCGTTGCATACCTTCCATAACCGCTTCGGCATCTGCCTGAGAGTGTTGGCGCAAACGAGCAAATTCTTTAAAGCCAGCTCTAAAAATATTCTCTTGGCCACTTTCCGGCGTGGGGTTTGAGTTGACTCGCACATACAGTCGGCCTAAATCGACCCCAGACCAAAATTCTTCTTCAAAAGAACGAATATGTTTTTGTGCTTTTGATAAAACAGAAAAC
Organism: Pseudomonadales bacterium; assembly: GCA_016763235.1. GTDB lineage: Bacteria > Pseudomonadota > Gammaproteobacteria > Pseudomonadales > UBA3067 > UBA3067. The sequence goes on along the minus strand of JAESUE010000394.1, from coordinate 3,191 downwards.
CGTTTAAATATAATCACCCAAGAAACAAAAGACACCACCAGCAGCAGCAGCATGACAAGCTGCACCAATACACTGGCATTGCTAATAAGGTGGACAAGGGACATATCCGTTTTCACAAAAAATTCTCCGCGCTAGAAAATAAAAAATGTGTAGGTATAAGAAAAACCGACTTATGGCTCACTGCTAGCATCTAACTGATTTTGCCCATCATCGGTGAATATAGTCTGAACAGACTGCTTAGGCGTTAAACCAAAGTGTAAATATGCGTGGGGGGTCACAATACGCCCTCTTGATGAGCGCATTAAAAAACCTTGCTGAATCAAATAAGGCTCGACCACATCTTCCAGCGTGCCCACTTCTTCGCTGATTGCAGCGGAAATGCTACTAATACCAACGGGGCCGCCAGAAAACTTTTCTATCATACATAACAAAAAACGCCTATCCATGTTATCCAGCCCGCACTGATCAACCGCCAGCATATTCAGAGCTTGGCGAGCCACTGTGGTGGTGATTTTACCATCTGCCTTTACTTCAGCAAAATCCCTAACCCTGCGCAAAAGCCTGTTGGCGATACGAGGCGTGCCTCTTGAACGGAGCGCAATTTCTAGCGCCCCACTTACTTCCAACTCAACGCCCATAATGCCTGCAGAGCGCTGTAATATAATGGAAAGATCTTCAACACGGTAGAATTCAAGCCGCTGCACGATGCCAAAACGATCGCGCAAGGGAGAGGTCAGCAGTCCAGCCCGCGTGGTCGCTCCCACTAGAGTAAAAGGGGGCAAATCAAGCTTTATTGATCGGGCGGCAGGGCCTTCACCAATAACGATATCAAGTTGAAAATCTTCCATCGCTGGATAAAGAATTTCTTCAACAGAAGGGTTTAAACGGTGGATTTCATCCACAAACAGCACATCACCCTCCTCAAGGTTGGTGAGCTGAGCCGCCAAGTCTCCGGCTTTTTCTAATACGGGACCAGAGGTGGATTTAATTTGGCTATCCATTTCTACAGCAATAATATTTGCCAAGGTCGTTTTACCTAAGCCCGGCGGGCCAAAGATAAGGGTATGATCGAGAGGTTCCTGGCGATTACGGGCAGCAGTGATAAAGATTTCCATCTGCTCTCGCACAGCGGGCTGACCGATATAGTCCTGCAGGGCGGTGGGACGAATTGCTCGATCAAATTGTTTTTCAGTTTCTTTTGACGCCGATGAGATAATCCGGTCTGTCTCAATCATTTTCGTAACCTCAGCAAGTGCGCCATCCTTTGAACGATACGTTGACTATCACGATAGACAATAATGGAGAGCTATCCCACGATTGCTTTTAAAGCCAATCGAATCAATGCTTCGCTATTGTCACCTTGATCTTTTACCTTACTAACCATGCGGTTCGCGTCTGCCGGCTTATAACCAAGGGCCACAAGTGCATCTTCCGCCTCTTGGATATATCCAGTAGAAGAAAGTTCAACCTGATCGATGCCTATAAGTCCTTCCGTTCTATCATCAGCCTTATTAAGCCCCCAATCCTTAAACTTGTCGCTCATTTCCACTACGAGGCGTTCTGCGGTTTTTTTCCCAACACCCGGCAGCTTCATTAACGTCGCCGCATCACCGTGCTGCACACATAAAACAAAGGCATCCGTTTCCATACCAGAAAGAATCGCTAGGGCCATTTTTGGGCCAACACCATTTATTTTAATGAGGGTACGAAAAAGTGCTCGTTCTTTTTTAGAGGAAAAACCAAATAACGTATGTGCATCTTCACGCACCACAAAATGGGTATACAACACAACCTGCTCACCAAGTTTTGGCAAACGATAGAAGGTACACATTGGCGCATTAACTTCGTAACCCACACCATTTACCTCTATCAACAATAACGGAGGCTGTTTTTCGACAATTAAACCACGTAAAAAACCAATCATACTCTATTTCTCATCTGGCGCGCCCTCGACGAAAATTTTGCGCCCCTACCAAGGCAGCCAGACCACGGCTCATATGGGCATGGCATAAAGCAATGGCTAAACCATCGGCGGCATCCTCCGGCGGGCTGGATTCCAATTTTAATAAATGACAAACCATGTGCTGAACCTGTGATTTAGTCGCGCCACCCTTCCCCACCACGGCCTGCTTCACTTGGCGGGCGGAATATTCGGAAACGGGAATAGATTGACTGGAAGCGGCAACAATGGCAACGCCACGCGCCTGCCCCAGCTTGAAAGCAGAATCTGCATTTTTACCCAGAAACACTTGCTCAATAGCCGCTTCATCGGGTTGATATTCTTTTACTATTTCACTCAGATCTTCAAATATTTGCTGAAGTCTGTGAGGAAAATCATCCCCTATAGTGCGGATACAACCACTAGTAATATACCGAGATTTCCCCTGCTCAAAGTGAATAAGCCCAAACCCTGTGCAGCGGGATCCGGGGTCGATCCCTAGAATCAAGGGCATATTAACAACCTGTAAATATGGTTTTAAAAAGTTCTCGCCAGTACAATGCAGTGATATAACAGCACTCAAAATACTTCTTTGCTGTGTATAAGCGGAGATTTTTCGTCATACTTTTCCTTGTTTCGCACTCGCTAGAAGCTTCTCCAACAGTCTGGTAAAACATAAAGCGGTAACTACTTAGCGAATTCGAGCGTAAGCTGAGTAATCACATACAAGGAACGCTTACAAAGAGCACCTTATTGGAAAGCTATCCGGCGAGCTGCTCCATTAACGCTTCCGTAAAGTTAGCATTAGAATAGACATTTTGCACATCATCCAAGTCTTCAAGTGCATCAATAAACCGCATCACTTTCTCTGCCATTTCTGCATCCATGTCCATCATATTTTCCGCAGCCATTGTCACTTCAGCACCCGCAGGAGTAAAACCCGCTGCTTTCAAACCATCCAGTACACTACCGAATGTTTCAAAGGCGGTAATGACATCCGTGCTACCATCATCATGAACAAGAATATCTTCCGCCCCAAGCTCCAGCGCTTGCTCCATCAAGGCATCTTCATCGACACCCTTTGGAAAGGCAATTTCACCCCGCCGGGTAAACATGTAGGCGACGGAACCATTTGTCCCAAGATTACCGCCAGCTTTACTAAAAACATGACGCACCTCAGCCACAGTACGATTAACATTATCCGTCATTGTTTCCACTAAAACTGCCACGCCACCAGGGCCGTAACCTTCGT
>JAESUE010000393.1 GCA_016763235.1 Pseudomonadales bacterium | reverse complement strand
TTCAACCGGTTAACTTCACTGACCCAAGCATCAATAAATACACCGACAGTGAAGGCGATCAAGTTCCAATGCCACCTACTTATTATACGTATTGGTGGCCGCCCCAAAGCCCTTGGGATGTATTGACGGGTGAGTTAACGGCGGAAGGACAGGCTCAATCACATCTTCCTGCTGGCCAACAAATGAATTATGCGCGAGGAATTAATACGTTTGTGCAAATGGTTGAGCATTGGTCAGCGCTAGCCTTTATTCGTGATAACAATGCACAGGACTCCTATTTTCCTTACTTTACGGAGACCGAGCGCAACAATGAACTGTTTAGCTATAAAGATGTGGGTGTTGGCTCAATCAGCGGTAATCCCGATGATAATGAAACCACCATTCCTATTTTTTATATTGAACAAAGTAAAGATGTCGTCAAAGCAAAAGGCTTGCGCGCCAAGAAAATGGTGGCTTCGCTGGAGAAACGCGCCTTTAAACCGATTGGTGTTGCAAGTGGTGGTTTGGGTCTGCCGCGTTCTGGCACACGAAGTAGGCGTTAATCGATGGTGCAGAATAATATCCACGAAACGGATGTATTGATCTTCGGCGGAGGCCCTTCGGGGTCCTCTGCTGCATTGAGTTTGTTAAATCATTCTGCGAGCAAGGTAACGATTGTTGAGCACTCTGATTTTGAACAAGTACGTGTCGGCGAGCAAGTTTCCGCCAGTATCTTCGAGCTTATTGATTATTTAAAAATTGATCGAGAAGATTTTGGCGAAGCTTGCTTTACGCCCTCATTTTACGGAGTCTCCTATTGGGGCAGCGATATACCGAGTAGCCGAGAATCAATTTTCAGCGCGGAAGGTGCTAGTTTTCAACTGGATCGGGTTAAGTTTGATTTCACGCTGATCGAGAAGGTCGTCGATCGAGGAGGGTATGTTTTCCCGAGAACCAAATGTTTAATGCTAGATAGAACGGAAGATGCTTACTGGGAGGCCCGGCTTAAGCATCCAGATCATGGTGTTTTCACCGTGAGAGCAAAATATCTTATTGATGCAACGGGGCGCAATGCAAAAATCAGCCGTCGTATTGGAATGCCGCCAAAGAAAGTCGACAAACTGGTGGGTGTAGGCAGTTTTTTTACGTTTCAAGATCAGCGACCCTTGCCCAATGATCAACTAATAGAAACGACAGAGTTAGGTTGGTGGTATAGCGCGTTGTTGCCGAATCAAACATTGGTTGCCACATTTTTTTCGGATGCTGATGTTATTTCTAAATATCGCTTAAACCACACGGATAATTGGCTAAAGCTTTTGCAAGCCAGCGGGAAAATGAAAACACGATTAAGTGGTGCGCAATCGAATCAGGGCAAACCGTGGATTAGGAGTGCCGTCTCGCAAATTTCAAATGCACACCAGTATAAGAATTTTATTGCCGTTGGCGATGCGGCTTGTTCTTTTGACCCTATTTCGTCAATGGGGCTAGGGTTTGCAATGACGTCTGCTTGCCGCGCGGCAACTGCAATTATGACAGAGCAGCACCATTCTGAAGCGATCGTAAATTATAAAAAAGATATTACGAAAAATTTTGAACAATACCTCGTTACACGAAGACAACACTACCAGCAGGAAAAACGTTGGCCGGAGTCAATTTTTTGGTGCAGGAGATCTGCTTAGTTTGTCACTACCATACTTGAGGTGTGGTTCCCTGTTTTTTTGCGCCCTATGTGTCGTAGTATTTCATACAAAGGGGTATGACGATTAGAATGCTTTTATCTCGTTATTTATTCGTGTAATGTGCCAATAGCAAGCTTGTTACACATCATGATACGGATGCCAGATGTACGCAGCAACTTTTTTAATGCATTTATTTCTAAATTTCCCCTCGCTGCTATCGCGCCGGCCTGTTCTTTTGTTTCTTATAATAAGTTGTGAGGTAGTTAGCACAGAGGCTCTTGCCGAGCTAGACCCCATCTTCCAGCTAAGCCTTGAAGAGCTCACCCAAATGGAAATTATTACCACCACACGCCAACCGGAAAAATTATCTGAATCCTTTGCCAGCACCTATGTAATAACGGCTACTGAGCTATCTCAGCTGGGTGCTCGAAGCATCTATGACGCACTTCAACATATTCCAGGCATCAACATAGGGGTCGGTAGTTTTGGCGAGCATACTATAACCCTGAGAGGGGTTCGTTCCATCTATTCTGAAAAGGTGCTTATTTTAGTTGATAGCCATGTTATGAATGATGTGCGTTCTGGCAGTGCCAGTTATCAGTATTTGGATATGTTGGCCATTGAAAACATTGATCGTATTGAGGTGGTGCAAGGGCCGGGGTCCAGTGTATATGGCTCCAGCGCTTTTCTTGGGATGATTAATATAATCACCAAGGAGGGCGAGGCAATTTCCGGCGTAAACCTTAGTTACGACACAGAGTTTGATAAAGAGTTAAACATTGCTAACGGTGTTAACCTCCTTTACGGCAATAAGTTTGGAAATGGTTATCAGTTGGCATTTAATGTTTTGGCGCGTGATGACAAAGGCGTGCAGCTAGAAGTGGCGCAGGATGCTTTCGGTCAAGCGGGCTGGGCATCTACCGAACAGTCTATTCAAGACGTTTATTTTAAGCTGAATAGCGAGTCTCTCACCTTGAAAGGCCGCTACTACAAGAGGGAGTCTGGGGATTATTTTGGTTTATTTAGTGCGTTGAATGACCATTCTAAGCAACAGGCGCAATATGCATTTATAGATTTAACCTACAGAAAAAAAGTGTTTGAAAATACACACATGGAATTTTCTGTTTATTCTGATCAGCAAAAAACAGACAATTATTATGAGGCCATACCCGCTGGTGTGATTCCAACGTCGTCCCCTCTTTTTTTATGGAACGACACAGGGTTTATTGGCAATACACTGGCTCAGGAAAGCATCCTTGGTTCGGAGATACGGTTTCGCTATGATACGCCGAAAAACCATGTGATAAGCTCAGGGTTTACCTACCGGAGTGAGCGTTTGCATAATACGGGTTTGATCGCAAATTTTGACCCGCAGCCCCTCTTAGACGTCACCGATGTATCGAGTTACAACAACTGGCTAGCACCAGCGAAACGGAGTCTTTATTCCGTTTATATACAAGATTTGTGGAGGATTTCAGAAGGGATATCCCTGTCTGCGGATGGGCGATACGACGATTACAGCGATTTTGGCAGCAGCTTCAACCAGCGACTGGGTGTCTCATGGCAAATCAATGAGCAGTATCGAACACGTATAAGCTTCGGTAGCGCGTTTAGAGCCCCTGATTTTCTCAGTATGCATGTTACTAATAACCCCATTGTTATCGGTAATACAAACCTTGCCGCAGAAGAAATAGTCAGCAAAGAAGTGGGGATTATATACAATTATTCTAAACACGCCCTGATTGAGATGGTTGTGTACGACAATCATTTGACTAATTTAATCGGTGTGAACGATATTACTGGGCAATACCAAAATAACAGCAGAGTTAAGAGCCGCGGTGTTGATATTGGATATCGTCATCAACTGAATCGATTCATGCTATTGAAAGTGAACTACAGTCAGGTGCATCATACCTATGAGCTGCAGTATGACTACCCAATGGTGCCGGAAGAAAGTGCCAGCGCCATCTTTGATTGGGCGATATCAAACCGAATTCATTGGAATATCAACACCTATTGGCAATCGAGTAGCTCTCGAGTATCGATAGATGAACGAAATGACCTGCCAGGATACGCTGTTTTTAATACTAGCTGGAACCTACAAATAAACGGCAAACTACAAACACATTTCTCAATATTTAATTTGGCTAATAATGCGTATAGTTATCCAGCCAGTGTCAATACTTATAGAGATGATTACCCAGCCGCACTGAGGAGTTTTTCAGCTGGTTTTAACTATAAGTTTTATTAATGGAGCGCGAATTTCAGTAGTGTTAATGCAGATATACCCATGCGCATAAATTTAATTTTGCCTATCATGATGCGATTCAATATTTTCATATGCTTTCTCTTGGCAGGCTTTATAGCCTTTCCAACGATTCTTTATGCCTCACAAGAAGATAAAATCAAGGCTGCCTATCTATATCAGCTCACGTATTTTACGGAGTGGCCGAAGTCGACATTATCGCGTGATACATTAAGCATTTGTATATTGGGTAAAGATAAAATCGGAAAGGAGCTTGCGCCGCTACATATGCGACAGAGTGGGGGTGTGCATATTGAAATAGTTTATATAGAGCGACCAATCGATGCATCAAGTTGCAATATCCTCTATATTGCCAACACTGAAAAAAAACACCTTTCGTTGATTTTTGATGTGTTACAAGTGGAATCAGTTCTGACAGTAAGCAGCATCAAAGATTTCGTAAAACAAGGGGGTATTATTGGGTTTGCCATCATTAATAATACCGTTCGACTGGAGGTTAATTATTCTGCAGCGCTTAAGGCTGGCATAACCCTGAGTGCGAAGTTGCTTGAGGTTGCCAGTTTGGTTGTTAATGATAAAGTGGAGGTAAAACATTTATGAAGCCTCTGTCATTTGTCAGTATTCGCAACAAGCTGATCTTAATAATTTTTAGTGTGAGCATGATTGTAATCACCGTGATAGGCAGTGTGCATTTCATTTTAGATATACAGCATGTCCGCAAAACAATGGCGCAAGATTTAACGAGCCTTACTGATCTTTTAGGTAACCGAAGTAGCGCAGCCCTGGCTTTTGATATTTCTAAGCTCGCGGATGAGAATCTCGCGTCATTGACATATATCCCCAATATTATTCAAGCCTGTGTTTATAAAAAAGAAGGAGAGGTTTTTTCCCGTTATCAGCGCGAACGTTCTAAAATTATAAATTGCCCAAAAATCGAGACTATTCAAGAAATCGGGTTTAAGTTTGATGATAGCCAGCTATATATTGTTCAAGACATATTTCAACAAAAGTTACTGCTGGGGAAAATATATATTGCCAGTGATCTAACGCCCATCAATACAATGCTTCGAAATATCGGTATTTTTTCAGCTATGGCGTTAGCTGCTGCCGCCTTGATTTCTTTTGTTCTGGCAAGCTGGATGCAACATTTTATTTCAAAATCTATTATCCAGATTTCGAGAGTTGCAAAATCCATCGAAGAAAAAGGAGACCATAGCCAAAGGGTTAAAATAGAAGGGAATGATGAGGTTGCACAGCTAGGTGGTTCATTTAATGAAATGCTCGATGCATTAGAAAGGCAGAACACCTTAATGAATCGAAGTAAAAAAATGGATGCTCTTGGTCAGCTTACCGGCGGCATTGCCCATGATTATAATAATATGCTTGGCGTTATTCTTGGGTATTCCGAACTACTGGAAGGTGCTTTGAATGATCAGCCAAAATTATTAAAATACGCAAGTGAGATTAGTCACGCTGGAGAGCGTGGTGCAATGCTGACAAAAAAACTGCTGTCTTTTTCAAGAGGAAGCCAACAAGACGCGAGTAGCTGTGATATCAATTCTTTATTACTTGGCGCAGAGCTTATGCTGGGTAAGACGCTAACTGTACGTGTAAAACTATCGCTCGACTTACAAGAAGGTCTATGGCTCACATGGATTGACGAAGGCGGTTTAGAAGATGCCATCCTTAATTTTAGTATTAACGCGATGCACGCTATTGAAGGAAGTGGTCAGTTTGTCATTCAAACTCGCAATCAAACGGTAAGCCCATCTACAGTCAATGTGTCTGGATTGAAACCCGGAGACTATGTGGTGCTCAGTTTTAAAGATACGGGGTGTGGCATGGATAAACACACCCAAGAGCGTGTCTTTGAACCCTTCTTTACAACCAAAGGTGAAAAAGGTACGGGTCTGGGTCTCAGCCAGGCTTATGGTTACGTTAAGCAGCATGGGGGGCTTATTAAAGTTCAATCGCAACTGGGAAAAGGCACCATATTTACATTGTATTTCCCTCGTTATGTTCAAAAAACACGGAATGATTCCCCCATTGAGCAACCAACAAACCAAAACGAATATACGGGTAACGGAACCATTTTGTTGGTAGATGATGAAGTCGCATTATTGAATTTAAGCAGTGCTGTTTTAGAAGAACATGGTTACACAGTGATTGCGGTGGACAGTGCTGAAAAAGCATTGAAAATCCTAACGCAGCAAACGGTTGATTTACTGTTGAGCGATGTTTTGATGCCTGAAATGGATGGTTATCAACTTACATCCATTGTTAAAGATAAATACCCTGATATTAAGATTCAGCTGGTAAGCGGATTTTCGGATGTTCACAATGTGGATTTGGTTGAGAACGCTTTATACGAAAACACCTTAATAAAACCAGTTAAATCTGCTGTGTTATTAAAAAGAGTGGGTGAACTGTTAAAAGATTGTTGATGAAATAGATCGTTAATGGAATAAATTGTCGGCAGGTTGTTTTTTGATAAATGGTTTTTCAGCACAGAGGGCAGGAGCCCATCCTTGGCTTTCTGAGCTGAAGCGCTTCCGGTTCCTTGTTGACCTAATAAATGTGACGGCTTATTCATTAATACTTTGAAGTCTCTCTGAGGCAGTAAGTCTACACCCAGCTCCAGGTTTTATATCCAATCTAAAATTGAGTGACAGTTTCTTCCTTCGTAACCGAGCCATGCTTGGGAACTATCGTGTCTATATTCATGCCCTTCACCATTCCTGCCCATAGTCTTATCACCTTTGTTGATGTCATAGAGAGTTTGCGAAAGCCCGCTATTTTGGGGTGCATCGCTCATAAATAGTGATTCTGGTCTTATTAACGTGCCTTTTTTCACTAACTTAGCCGCTCTACCTTGCATAAAATAACGATCCCTTGTTGTTACGCATTGACTGTAAAAAATAGACTCACATCTCTATCTGTCATGCTACGGACATGATGTTCGTCACAGTTCAAAAAGGGTTTAATGCAGTGTAAATAGGGCTTGCTTATAGAGAGTTGTTTTTTTGCGTAAGTGGCACTTACCAAGTGATTTATAATTCCTAATGCGTTTATTTTTTGGTTTGTCTATTTATGGCGTGTAAATGCTTTAAGAATGCAAATTAAAACAATACTTCACCTAAAATAATGAATGATTCTATTTTTGTTTTATTATAAAAAATATAGCAGTGTGGCGGGCGCATTACTATTTATAATCAACCGCTTGCCTGTTTTGTAACTTTAATTAAAACGATTGTTCGGATGTTTTCGTCGCCAGAAAGCGAGCATTTGCCAGATGCTGACCAGCGTTTTCTATTTCATCTTTTTCATTTTGTGCTAGTTTTTTATTAGGGGATTATAAATGAGTGGCATTATAAGCGGGTGGTGAAAAAAACGTTTTGTTGGTTTTTAACAAATAATTACAAAGATAAAGATGAGGGTAGCGATATGGCGGTAATTGCAAATAAGCCTACGGGGATGCTCGATGGGCAAGATAGATCTTTTGGGAAGCGGCTTGTTTTTCCATATAGCAGTGATGGGACACCGAGGGCACCAATAAAACTTTATTTAATAATAATAGCCATCGTAGTACCTCTTCTTGGTATGTATCGATGGTATATGGAAGCGACTGCATTTACAGTGGGTTTGGATTATTTTGAACCTGAGTTTCAGATTTACTGGATGAGCTGGTTTTACGGTCAGTTAGTTTTTTTTGCTCTTCTTGGTGTTGGTAGTGTCTCGTGGTTGTGGTTTACCCGTCCTAGCAAGGAGGAGGTTCTAGCGATGCCGGCTAAAGATGAGCTGGGCGTATATATGCTTGTTTTTACTGGGTTCGGAATGCTGAGCATTCTTGTTCCTTGTGTCCTCGGTCTTTGGGTCGAGGCTGATGCAGCCTGGCATCAAGTAACTGTGAGAGATACCGATTTTACGCCTACTCATATTCAGTTGTTCTATGGTGTACTTCCATTGGGAGCTGTCGGGATTATTATTGGTTTACTTTGGTTGCATACGCGTATGCCAAACTATGTAGGGCGCGTATCAGTGCCATTAGTTATACTCGCTTCTGCTCCCTTGTTGATTATGCCAAACTTGGGTTATAACGAGTGGGGTCATACTTTCTTTTATGCAGAGGAGTTATTTGCGGCGCCGGTTCATTGGGGCTTCGTTGTACTGGGCTGGGGGCTATTTGCAATAACTGGCTTTTTGATTGAGTGTATTAATCGAGTATTAATACTGACTAAGGTAACGAAAGAAGAAAAGGTACTAGCGTAAGTAATAGTGCTATAGCTTGAAATATTAAAACACACAAAAAAAGGGCTGATTATCAGCCCTTTTTTTGTGTCAAATGGGAATTAAATTTACCGCATAAGCGTAAGATTCTTTCGTTATTATTTGTGGCATTTTAAATATGGGTAGATTAAACACTGAAGTGCATAACAATTCACGCTGTTATTACAGTTATATGTTTATTCAGCGCACGCTTAAATTTTCGCTGACTTAATGTGTTTCAGGAGTGGGCCTAAAAAATAGGACTATACTGATAAAACAGGGGGTGTACAAAGTACGGCACCTGCTTTCCCTCATAACCAACGTAAAAACAATGGTTATGGTTCTCAATAATTTACCTTCTATGACCCTTGCATGTTATGACGGATCAGTCTCAGAAACAGCTGCTACTTCAATACCGTGTCGAAGCCGGTTGCCTCGGGCCAACCGGGCAGGATTTTGTGGAAGATTTTTGTTTTTTTGCCTACTCCGCATTGGCTTCCTTTGAAGATGATGTGGCTCGCTGGGAGATAATCCCGCGCTACGACAAAGGTCTTGCTGAGTTTGAATATCGTTTGCATGGAACAAAGAGTTTGTCTCGCGCTCAAGCCGTTCGGTATTTACAGGCCTGCAATAAAAACCTCGATGAGATGGAATGCGCCTTCGGTGATAAGCTGTCAGAGCTAATCGACGAGTTTGGACGTCAGTTTTCCCGAGTTTTTGTAGAGCTGAGATATATCCTGTTTGAATAAGCGTCCCTTAAATGTGTAATCCTCGCCGTGTTTCCAGTATCATTTTCGCTTTCCAAACGATTAATTTAGCTTCAACAGTCAGCGATGTTTAATACCACGTAACGACTTATTAGCGTAACTACTCAGCGTCTCAGCGTCAGCGAATTCTGTAAGGGTTCAAATTCGAGCGCGAGCTGAGTCCTTACAATACCACTTACATATCTTGGGTAATTCTATGGAATACCGCAAACTTGGCCGTAGTGGTCTTGAGGTTAGTCTTATTGGCTTAGGCACCATGACTTGGGGGCGTCAAAACACTGAGGCTGAAGGGCACGAGCAAATGGATTATGCCCTAGAGCAAGGCGTTAATTTTTTTGATACGGCTGAAATGTACGCCATTCCTCCCACACCAGAAACCTACGGTAGCACTGAAACCATTATGGGCACCTGGTTCGCAAAACGAAAAAACCGCGATCAGGTGATTCTTGCATCCAAAATTGCGGGGCCGGGTTTGCCGTGGATTCGCGAGGGAGAAGAGATCAACGGCAAGAGTATCAAGCAGGCACTGGAAAACAGTTTAAGACGTTTGCAGACCGATTATATCGACCTGTATCAG
>JAESUE010000392.1 GCA_016763235.1 Pseudomonadales bacterium | reverse complement strand
TAGGCTGCGCTATAACTAAGGCTGCAAAATCTTCCCCTTCATGGGCTTTCAACGCATCAAGAGAGGTCTGCCCTGTCTCCTCGTTAAAGGCCACATCAACCAGCTCGATATTTTGGCTCTTTACAATAGACTCACAGGTTTCTCGATAACGAGGGTGTAGGTTTGTAGGCATCAGTAAACGGCGAGATTTTGATTTTCGGTTTGCGCGAACAGACATAAGTACCGCTTCAGCCAAACCCGATGCGCCGTCATAGAGTGATGCGTTAGACACGTCCATGCCCGTCAGGTGAGCCATCATTGACTGGTATTCATATATCACCTGTAACGTACCTTGACTGGCCTCTGCCTGATACGACGTATAGGCTGTCATAAATTCACCACGCGCCGCGATATCCCATACAGCCGCAGGGATATGGTGTTCGTATGCCCCGGCACCAATAAAGCACAGCGCGCCACTATCCTTAGCCGCACGCTCAGACATATCTCTGTGAGTGACCATTTCACTGGTGCCCTCAGGTACCTTCTGCAATTCACCCGCTTTAATCGAAGCCGGAATTTCATCAAACAATTGCTCAATGCTGTTAACACCAATGGTATCAAGCATTTCCTTGAGTTCATTATCCGTATGGGGAATATAGGGCATTTATTAACCTCTTCAATCTATCTAAAATAGAAGCAACAACCCACTAAGGGGGAGGGGCTCTATTAAAACCAAAAAGCCACACACCGTCTTCACAGCATGTGGCCTCACAAAACATTCAGTAATAAGTGTAACTATTCAGCGCACCCTCAAATTCACACATAACGGTGTTAAAACATGATTATTTATGCGTATAAACTGACATTTTTCGCCTTGTTCGGCCCAAATTTAAACCGTTACAGAGTTCGCTGAGGTGTTACTAATAAGTAACTACCTTTACGGGGTATATATTCAAGCGAGGAATCATTCGATGCGCTTTAGTCCTCAGAATCAAGCTGAGCCTGATAGTCTTCTGAGCTAAGAAGGTCGTCCAGTTCTGCGGCATCTGTAAACTTAATTTGGAAGAGCCAACCGTCGTGGTAAGGATCTTTATTCACCAGCTCTGGCGCATCTTCCAGATCCTCATTGATGGCGAGCACCTTGCCCGTAACAGGGGTGTAAATATCAGAAGCAGCCTTCACTGACTCCACTACACCCGCTTCATCATTGGCGTGTAGATCTGCACCCACATCAGGTAGCTCTACAAAAACGAGGTCACCCATTGATTCTTGAGCATGGTCGCTGATCCCGACAGTAACGATATCGCCTTCCACCCTTGCCCACTCATGACTACTCAGAAACTTAAGCTCCGCTGGTAATTCGCTCATTTTGATTCCCCCTCAATGTTTAATCGTGCTGTCTTTATAACTATTCTGCTTACGTTCGAATAGGAACAGTTACCCTTCTTTAATGTCGACTTGGTATGACTAACGGCATAAAACTAAGCAAATCGACTACCGATAAAATACCGCTTACTAAAAGCATTTTTTTCCGTGGCGAACGAAAGGGGGGCTCACTACCTTTACCGCCACCATCTTGCCACGAATATCTACTTCAGCATGCTCCCCCACCCCAGCAGGAACCCGTGCTAAAGCAACAGAATAACCAAGTGTAGGTGAAAAACTACCACTGGTAATCTCTCCTTCCCCAAGACCAGGCACATGTACTTTTTGATGACCACGCAAAACGCCACGACTATTTAGTACCAAACCTACGAGTATTTCCTTTGAACCACTAAATTTTTCTTTATTCAAAACATCGCGGCCAATAAAATCACGACTTACAGGTTCCCAGGCAATGGTCCATGCCATATTGGCAGCCAGGGGGCTAATCGTTTCGTCCATATCCAAACCATAAAGATTCATGCCTGCTTCCAGCCGCAGAGTATCCCGCGCACCAAGTCCAATCGGTGCCACATCATGCTTAAGCAAGTCTTGCCAGAACGCAGCCGCTTCGTCATTGGGAAGCATAATTTCTAAGCCATCTTCTCCGGTATAACCAGTTCGCGCTATAAACCAACCACCGTGCTCACTACCCTGAAATTTCTTTAATGCTTGAATCACCGCTTGACGCTCAGGTGAACTTAAAGCGCAGACTTTATCTATCGCCTGCGGGCCTTGTATTGCCAAAATCGCCAGCTCAGGTTTCTCCTCCAGTATCACTGAATAGCTAGATGCCTGTTTTTGCATCCAAGCCAGATCTTTCTCACGAGTACCGCAATTAACCACCAAACGGTAATAGTCACCCATGTTGTAAACGATAAGGTCATCAATGACACCGCCCTGCTCATTCAGCATGGCGGAATACAGAGCCTTGCCTTTTTCTTTTAGCTTGGCGACATCATTGGCAAGGAGTCGCTGTAGAAACAACTTAGCATCACGCCCTTTCACATCCACGATGGTCATGTGGGAGACATCAAATACCCCCGCACTTTCTCTAACGATTTTATGCTCTTGAAGCTGAGACCCATAATGAATAGGCATATCCCAACCCGAAAAATCCACCATTTTCGCGCCAGCAGCAAGATGTTGTTCATGTAAAATAGTTGTTTTACTCATCACCATCCTAAGGGTGCCCAAAGGCATTTTACCGAGAAACAAAAGTGTAATATTGAAATCAAAGCGGCGCATTTTACCGCGAGAGCTGAGCAATGAACAGCTCTGAAATGCACAAGCTATAATAAAAAAGGCGGCCATAAGCCGCCTTTTTAGCAGCGGCTCGATACACGCCTCTGCCTAAACAATTTTGTAACTATTCAGCCAACTCTGTAACTGTTCAAAGTTGAGCAGAACAAGGCGAAAAATATGCGTTTATACGCATAAACAATCATTTTTTAACACCTTATGCACGAATTTTAGCGTGCGCTGGATAGTGACACAATTTTCGAACTAGAATGTCGTTACAGTCAGAGGCATCGGCTTACGTATCATTTGAACGGCATTTTCCAAACCATCTTTTGACCAAAATGCATCATCAAAATAAAGGTCAATACCAATCACAATTCCTTCCCCGTAAGCAAGATTTCCGACTTTATAACCAACATGCGGATGAGAGCCTTCAAAACGCTCTGGCGCATCAGGCTTCTCATCAAAACGACTATCTTTGTAGATGACATCCAGGGATGGCGTAAAACCTGCTTTACCACTGAAGAAAGTGATGATGTCCCAGTTTTCACCCGTGCTTCCAGACAGCCAGCTATGCTCAAGATCTATTTTGCCGTCTTCTGGGCGAGACCCTTTAGTTTTATCTCCCGCATAAATTGGCTCCTTAGGCCCCAGTTCCGTACGAACGGAAACGCCATCCATATCATGAAAATCAAGTGATATTTCCAACGACAAATCACTCAATATTGAAGCGGCTCTAGGAATAGTCAAATAAACTGGAAACTGAAGGGTTTGGTCAGTCACTGTTACACTGGCTCCGGCATCAGCCAAACCAACACCTAAAATTGAGATAGAGGCATCCAATGCAATCAAACTGCGCACCGGGCCATTTTTAACGGCACTGACCTCGTTAGGAATCAAATTATTATTAATCGTTGCTTTGATAAAGCCCAGTTTGGCTTTGATGCGCAACTTCATGGTATCCAGAATGGTCTTTTTACCATCATGGTAACTTTCGTAATACATGTCAGACCAAGATAACAGATTATCTGGATCCGTCTGCAGGCTGTACTTAGACGTTTTAATCAACCCAGTTTTCATATCATAATGCGTGTATTTTTTGCCGCTGCGCTTAGCGTTCCCTTTAACGATATACGCATAACGCTCGACGCCCTTTTCTTTGAAAGCTAGCTCGTTGATGATTTTACCCTCAACCCCGGCCTTAACAGCTTTATCTGCCTGAGGCCCTGTATCGCGCAACATAAAAACCAGCTCATCTTTTTCTTCAAACACGCCCTCTTTGCCATCAACAGCAAGTGTTCCACCTGGCACAAAAGGGAAACCACGGGTATTCCAGTCGTCAAACTGAAATGGAATAGGGACAAGCGCGCCACCCGAAACCGCCATAATAGAATAATCAGCCGATATTTTTCCAAGAAGCATTGGAAGTTCGGCTCCTTTTATAATCCTTACTTTCATCTCTCTTGTTTCAGGGAGATCACCCAGTAAGTTAGCAGAAGCCTGGGCCAATACAGACGTTATCGCCGAAAGAATCACCACGAAGCCAAAAAGACATTTTTTAATATTTTTTGAGAAATACAACATTCCCGTTCCTCCACATTTTATAATTATCAACCTCTCCGTGGCAGTATTGCGTATTCCGTTACAAATCCATCCGCCGCATTTCAACATAATTTGGCGCGCCAAGCCATAAAAACGCCATACTTTTACACTTTCAAAGTGATTTCCTTTGAGCGACGCCTTATGTCACTATTATTGTAACGACTCAGCGCATCCTGTAACTGTTCAGATTGTGTTCAAATTTGAGCGTGAGCTGAATAGTGACCTATTATTTAGCTGAACGCCTCACAAGCAACAACACTGGAATCAAACCTGCCAAAACCAAGGTGATACCCGGAAGTGCTGCACGCTCCCACTCACCTTCAGAGGTCATTTCGTAGACCCTTACCGCCAAAGTATCCCAACCAAAGGGCCTCAACAAAAGCGTGGCCGGCATATCTTTCATCACGTCGACAAATACCAACAGTATTGCGGTTAATAAGCCAGGGCGTAATAAAGGCAGATAGACCCTACCTAGCAATTTCTGCCAGCTAACACCTAGGCTTCGAGCGGCTTCAATAACAGATGGGCGAATTTGTTCAAAACTGCTATCAATCGCACCATAGGCTACCGCCATAAAGCGCACCACATAGGCCAGAATCAGAGCCAGCACTCCTCCCACAAGATAGAAGCCCGACTCTATTCCCAAGCCTAAATACAGTTGGTGGAGGCCGCGATCAATAAATGCAAAGCTCAACATAATACCTACAGCCAGAATAGAGCCGGGCAAAGCGTACCCCAAGGTCGCCCATTGCACCAGCGGAGACACCAAGGGCCAAGAGTAGCTATTTTTAATCAAAGCCAGAAGGAAAGCCAAGCCCACCGTCACACTGCCTGCTAGAGCGGCCAGACCCAAGGAATTACCAAGCAACCTTACATAGCCTGCATCGAGATCACTAAACCGATGCAGCCCAACCCATAGCAGCAGCTTTAAAACCGGTATAATAAAGGCACCGCTCAACACCAATAGACAAAACAGCATCGCTGTCCAAGCTTGCCACCCTGTTAACTGAATACGGTGTTTTTGACCTTCCTGATGATAACGGGCCTTACCTCGAGAACGACGCTCCAACCACAATGCGCCGACAACAAACATAAGTAATAGAGACGCCAACTGACCCGCTGCATGGATATTAAAGAAACCGTACCAGGTTTTATAAATCGCGGTCGTAAAGGTATCGTAGTTAAAAACTGAAACCGCCCCAAAATCTGCCGATGCCTCCATTAGCGCAAGCGCTACGCCGCCTGCAATAGCGGGCCTCGCCATGGGTAATGCCACCTTATAAAACCCCATCCACGGCCCAAGCCCCAAAACTCTTGCGGCATCTAACAAGCCCCGACCTTGGGACAAAAAGGCACTGCGAGCAAACATGTAAACGTAAGGGTAAAGCACTAAACTGAGAACGAAAACTACGCCACCAGCACTACGAACTTCTGGCAGAAGAAATGACGAACCCAAAACATTCCGCAAAGCGCTCTGCAGTGGCCCGCTATAATCCAATAGGCCCACCATCACAAAAGCGATAACATACGTGGGCATGGCCAAAGGTAGCATCAGTGCCCAGTCAAAGAATTTCCGCCCAGGAAAATCACATACCGCTGTAAGCCAGGCTAAACTCACCCCAACAAACGATACGATAAGCCCCACACCTAGCAACATAACCAGGGTGTTGACCAGCAACGTAGATAAAACTGTTTCCAGCAGGTGCGCCCAAATTTCCTTATCCAGCTCG
>JAESUE010000034.1 GCA_016763235.1 Pseudomonadales bacterium | reverse complement strand
TAGAGAATCTGCGGCAGCAATCATTAAAACCGCTGTTGATACCTTTGGTGGTGTTGATATTGTGATCAACAATGCGGGCATCTTGCGTGATAAATCATTCCGCAATATGACGCCTGAATTGTTCGACCCTGTTATGGCTGTGCATTTAATGGGAACTGTCTGGGTTACTCAGGCCGCTTGGGAAATCATGCGCGAGCAGAAGTATGGACGTATTATTAACACGTCATCTGCTGCAGGCCTGTTTGGTAACTTCGGCCAAACAAACTACGGTGCTGACAAAATGGGTATCGTGGGCTTTACTAATGTTATTGCCATAGAGGGCGCCAAGTACAACATTAAAGCAAACGTATTGGCTCCAGGCGCGAAAACTCGTATGACGCAAGATTTGTTGGGGCCAATGGCTGATCAGTTTGATATGGATCCCGCTTTGGTTACGCCAATTGTGGCGTATCTAGCGCATGAAGATTGTCCAGTAAGCGCTGAGATATACTCTGCTGCAGCCGGTCGAGTTGGGCGCGTATTCATTGGTGCCACACCGGGGATTTTCGACAAAGAGTTAACCGCTGAAAAAGTACGTGATAACTTTGCTCAAATCAGAAACGAAGAAGGTTACATCGTTCCAGGTAACGCCACTGAAGAAATGGGTCTGATGATTCAGGCAATGAATAAGTAGTAACAGCTTATCTGCTAACAATAAGCCACTCTTCTCATCATGGTAGAGTGGCTTTTTTGTGGGGGATTGTAAATTTCTTTAGGGGGGCGAGTCTTTATTTAGCATCAAACTAATCAAAGCTTTTTGACAGTGAACCTAGCAATTCACACCTTACTTTTATCATATCCACAATCTTATTTTGTTGCTCACTAGAGCAGGAACCAAAGGTTTCAACTTCCTCTAGTCTCGAGCCTAATAAGTTTATTTCCTCAGAGACACGCTTAATCATCTCATTGGTTTTATATACTTTTTTTCCAACGAGTATTGCAGATGCGGTATTTCTCATAGTAACAGTCCTTTGTGTATCGCCCTTTTGGGGTTTTCTCTTGGTATTCTTAATCTCGCAGAATGGCGCAAGATACTTATTTTTAAAAATAAAGTTTATTTCTTTGTAGTGCCTCAGTGAACTTTTTGACTGTTCAGATTTGAGCAGAACAAGGCGAAAAATGTGAGTTTATATGGTTAAATGATCATTTTTTAACGCTGTTATGCTCGAATTTGAGCGTGAGCTGAGGTTTTACTTCTTTTTACAATATCATTTTAAGTATATATTCATATTTGAAGCTGTATAAATAGCCCTTAACCCTTTTTTAGACGGCTTCAATTTAAAATATGATTTTGATAAAAGGTAATAATCTAAACAAGGGTGATAAAAAATGCTAGCAAGCAATTTGCTATGGCTCTTTTTTAAAATGCGAGAAAAAGCGAATGCCCAATAATTTCATCCTTTCAGGTTTGTTATTGATGTCAGCTGTATTTGGCATAGGTAAAGGTTACTTGCTGTGGAAGGAACCCTCTTTATCCCTAATGTCTTCCGAGGTCGAGGCTAAATCAATTACGACGAGCGATGAAACTCCTATGACGCAGACTCCGAACCTGTCTGCGTCTAAGCAGCGCTTTATTCAAACGTTAATGCCGCTTATTGAACAAGAAAATGAAAGAATTTTAGGGGTGCGTTCCAGACTTTTGTTATTAAGAAAGACCGCTTCTCTGACCGATAAAAATCGGACATTTTTGAAAATTCTAGCTGAAGAATACCGTGTGCGAGGAGCTGGTTTAGATGAGCAAAAGCTTGTAGCAGAATTGTTGTTTCATGTGGATGTGCTACCTGTCGATCTTGTTTTGGCGCAAGCAGCGATGGAAACGGGGTGGGGGGCGTCGCGTTTTGCGACGGAAGCAAATAATTACTTTGGGCAGTGGTGTTTTCAGCGTGGCTGTGGGTTAGTGCCTAAAAATAGAGCGGATGATAAAAAGCATGAAGTTCGTCGTTTTGTTAACCCAGCTGAGTCGGTTCAGTCTTATATGAAAAATATAAACAGTCACCCGGCGTACCGCGCTTTGCGAGAGCTGCGGCGTCAATATAGGGAGCAAGGTGAGGTGCTTTCCGGTGAAGGCCTTGCTGGCGGCCTTAAGAGCTATTCTCAGATGGGTGAAAATTACGTGTTGGTAATTCGCAGCATCATCAAAAATAATGGTTTAAACCGGCTTTCTTTGGCGATTTGATGCCCAGTATTAGTGAAAAACCACTTGGTTTAGTAGGCTTTTGGCTTGTTTTGGAGCCACTCGCTAAAGAGTGATTTGCAGTCATCTTGGCAAATACTATTGATGAGCGTAACAGGGCTACTTCCTAGTTGAAGTATCTGCTGGGCAGGAATATTCAGTTCGTTAAACCCCGCTTCTGTCGCATCGGCGATGCTTGCGCCGTAGTATACGGTATCAACCCTTGCCCAATGTAGCGCAGTCATACACATGGGGCATGGTTCGCATGTGGCGGCGACATGGGCACCCTCTAGAAAAATATTATTCTCCGCTTTGCAGGCCAAGCGCAAAGCATGTATTTCTGCGTGGGCGGTGATGTCGGTGTGTGCGAGAACATGATTGTGGGTGGAAGTGATAATGCGATCTCCAATGGCGATCGCACAGCCAAAGGGGCTTTGTCCTTTGCTTATCCCTTGCTTTGCTGCACTGATTGCGAGTTGCATTAAGGTGTATGCGGATACCATGGATAACTCTCTGTTAGGTCCTTTTTCGGGTAGCGGGTGAGCGTTTTATATTTTTTCTTTTTCTGTCTTGTATTGGTTTTTTTATGCTGGCGTTGTCTTGTGAGCTTGGGCGCGTTTTGTTAACGGGGGATGGCGAATTATTTTTGCGGTGGGCGCTCTTGCTCTCTTCTGGAACAAGTTGGTTTTTGCCCGGCCCGATGAGGTCTGTACGGCCCATTTTTTTGAGTGCTTCACGGATTTCTGGCCAGTTTTTGGCGTCGTGATAACGTAAGAAGGCTTTGTGTAAGCGGCGTTGCCTGCCCTTTTTGGGGGTGAGTACCGCATCGCTTTTATAACTCAGCTTCTGTAACGGATTTTTTTCCGAATGATACATGGTGGTGGCAAGCGCCATGGGAGAAGGGTAGAAGTTTTGTACTTGGTCAAGTCGAAAGCCTTCTCGTTTTAACCAGAGGCCGAGATTGAGCATGTCTTCATCACGAGTGCCTGGGTGGGCGGCGATAAAATACGGGATCAAGAACTGTTTTTTCCCTGCTTCCTTGGAAAAACGGTCGAACATCTGTTTGAAATTGTAATAGGTGTCGACGCTGGGTTTCATCATTTTGGCGAGGGGTTCTGCCTCGGTATGCTCAGGCGCTATTTTGAGATAACCACCGACGTGGTGGGTCACTAATTCTTTAACATATTCAGGGTCGCGTACAGCAAGGTCGTAACGTAAGCCGGAGGCAATCAGGATGCGCTTGATGCCAGGGATTGCTCTGGCCTTTCGGTAAAGCTGGGTAGTGTGGCTGTGATCGGTAATCAGGTTTTCACAGATTTTAGGAAAAACGCAGGAGGGGCGGCGGCATACTTCCTGTATTTCATCGCTTTTACAGTTGAGTCGGTACATGTTGGCTGTTGGGCCGCCAAGGTCTGAAATACTTCCGCTGAATTGGGGGGTTTTATCCCGAACTGCTTCAATTTCTCGAAGTATGCTGGCTTCTGAGCGGCTTTGGATAATACGACCTTCATGCTCGGTAATGGAGCAAAAAGTACAGCCGCCAAAGCAGCCGCGCATGATGTTGATGGAGAAGCGGATCATCTCGTAGGCGGGAATGGTGGCATCGCCGTATTTGGGGTGTGGTACGCGCTGGTAGGGCAGCTCGAAGGTGTTGTCCAATTCTTCGGTGCTTAGAGGAATAGGCGGTGGGTTTATCCAAACTTCTCGTTGCCCGTGTTTCTGTACCAAGGCCTGTGCATTATAGGGGTTGGTTTCTTGATGCATTACGCGCGAGGCATGGGCGTAAAGCACTTTGTCGTTCTTCACCTTTTCATAGGAGGGGAGGCGAATGTAACTGTTCTTGGCCGCTTCTGCCGCGTTGAGTGAGGAAATAAAGCGTACTGGTTGTGGTGTTTCTTCTGTCTGTGCTTGATTGGCCGGGTTGCTTTCACAGCTAGAGGGATCTTGCTGTTGATCCTTTGGAACATCATAGGGGTTTGATATGGGGGCTACGACTCCCGGTCGATCGAGCCGTGTTGAATCTACTTCTAACCAGTCTGGGGGTAGTTTTTTGGGGATAAACGCGCTGCCGCGTAAATCATTAATATCTTTAATGTTGTCGCCACGGGCTAATCGGTGAGAGAGCTCTACCATTGCGCGCTCGGCATTGCCGTAAAGCAAGATATCGGCTTTTGAATCCAATAGAACGGAGGGGCGCACTTTGTCTGACCAGTAGTCATAATGGGCGATTCTACGCAAACTGGCTTCGATGCCGCCAATGACAACGGTGACACCTTTATAGGCTTCTTTGCAGCGCTGAGAGTACACCTTGACTGCGCGATCAGGGCGTTTTCCGGCTTCGGCATTGGGCGTGTAGGAATCATCACTACGAATTCGTTTGTCAGCCGTGTAGTGGTTGATCATGGAATCCATGTTGCCGGAGGTGATGCCAAAGTATAGATTCGGTTCTCCAAGCACCTGGAAAGGTTCTTTGCTTAGCCAATCGGGCTGACTGATGATGCCCACACGAAATCCTTGGGCTTCCAGTGTGCGGCCAATGACGGCCATGCCAAAACTGGGGTGGTCGACGTAAGCGTCTCCAGTAACCATGATGATGTCACAGCTGTCCCATCCCAGTTCATCCATTTCTTTTTGCGAGGTGGGTAAAAAGGGGGCTGTGCCGTAGCATTCTGCCCAGTATTTTGGGTAATCATTTTGCGCGCGAGGTGTAGCGGTGCTCATAGTTTGAACTTCTGGGAAGGCGTTGGTTGATGGGGACAGTGAGCCTCAACAGGTGGGTTTCTGTGAGGCACTTGTATCCACGTAATCATATAGCTTAGCCGCTAATCCGCTGTTATAAAACCCACCAGAAGCGGGGTCTAATCAATTAAACGGGTGGCGAAGGACGATTGTCTCTGTTCGTTCTGGGCCTGTGGAGATGATATCGATAGGGGTTTCGAGTAATTCCTCAATGCGCGCAATATAGTTGCGTGCGGCCTGGGGAAGGGCGTCGAGGGTTTTTATTCCAAATGTGGATTCTGTCCAACCCGGTAACTCTTCGTATACAGGCGTTAGTTTTGCGAAGTCGGTAGAGGTGTCGCAATCTTCGCCCGCTTCATTTTTGTAAGCGATACAGATGCGGATGGTTTCAATGCCATCGAGCACGTCCAATTTTGTTAGGCAAAGGCCAGAAATAGAGTTGACCTGGCAGGCGCGACGCAAGGAGGCTGCATCAAACCAGCCGCAGCGTCGCGCTCGGCCTGTGGTTGCACCAAATTCGTGACCACGCTTGGCCAGTTGCTCACCAGTGCTATCAAACAGCTCTGTGGGGAACGGGCCTGAGCCAACGCGGGTGGTGTAGGCTTTTGTAATGCCTAATACGTAGTCTAGGTATAGTGGGCCAAAACCACTACCTGTGGCGGTGCCGCCTGCGGTGGTATTTGATGAGGTGACGAAGGGGTAAGTGCCGTGGTCTATGTCTAGAAGGGAGCCCTGAGCGCCTTCAAAAAGAATGTTGTCACCGTTCTTTCTGTGGGTGTGAAGAGACGCGGTAACATCGATCATTAACGGCTTGAGGATCTCGCCCATAGAAAGGGTGTTTGCGAGAACTTCATCAAAATCTACTGCTTCAACTTTGTAGTATTGGGTGAGGGAGAAGTTATGGTACTCCATGACCTCTTTTAGTTTATCGGCAAAGCTATCTTCAAAGATATCGCCCAAGCGTAATCCTCGTCGGGCAACTTTATCTTCATAGGCCGGGCCAATGCCTCGGCCTGTCGTACCGATAGCGGCCTTGCCTCTTGCGCTTTCACGGGCGTTGTCAAGAGACACATGATAAGGAAGGATAAGCGGGCAGGAATGACTAATGCGTAAGCGCTCTCGAACGGGTACGCCTTTATCTTCCAGCTCTTTCATTTCCTTTAGAAGTGCTTCTGGAGAAAGTACAACGCCATTGCCGATGAGGCACATAACGTTGTCTCTTAATATGCCGGATGGAATTAGATGCAGAACGGTTGTTTCATCACCAATTACGAGGGTGTGCCCGGCATTATGCCCTCCCTGAAATCTTGCGACACAGGCGGCGCGATCAGTGAGTAAATCTACAATTTTACCTTTTCCCTCGTCACCCCATTGGGTGCCAAGCACGACTACATTCTTACCCATTACTTTTCTCTATAAATGAAAAAGATCGCTTAAAATTCTGCACAAACAACTTTTGGGTGTGCGGCTTACTCAAGGTCTTCCTGTACCCATTGTCCGTTCCTGTTTATAAGCTGACTGCTGCAGCCACATTCTTTAGCCCCTTCTTTCTGCCCTTGTAGGCTTTTAATAACCACTTCACCATTATTACGTAGGCTGTTAATGGTGTCTCGTAATAAGGGGTCGGTGTTGGAGGGGGCAAATATTTTATTTAAGGGTGTTGCCTGGTATTGAGTCAGGTTTACCAGTGTTTTGATGTCTGTACTGAAGCCTGTGGCTGGGCGTGCACGACCGAATTTTTCACCCACATCATCGTATCGCCCCCCTTTGGCAATAGCTTGGCCGTGGCTGGGGATGTATGCCGCAAAGACTACGCCAGTATGATAGCGGTAGCCGCGCAGTTCGCTCAGGTCGTAATAGATATTTATTCCTGGGAAGGCGGCCTTGGTTTGTTGGGCAATTTCTTCCAGCGCATTGACTGCTTTGATGGCGTTGGGGTATGCCTTGAGTAGCTTACGTGCTTCGCTAAGGCAGCTAGAATCTCCCGCAAGTTTAGGCAGGCTCCGCAAAATAGTATTTAATTCTTGATCGTGAATGTGTGATTCAAGAAAGGTACCGAGTTCAACAGCTGCTTTGCGTTGATAGATGTCGAATAAATCGGATACCTGCTCCTCAGGTAGGTCGCTATTTTCCAGCAGGCTTTGGCAGATGCCCACATGCCCGAGGTCTAGTGTAATAGAGGCGCAGCCTGCTGCTTGCAAGGTGTGGAGCATGAGCTCAATAACTTCCGCATCGCTATCAGCGTTAGCGTGACCAAATAGCTCAACGCCGACTTGGATTAATGCGCGCGAACCAGAAAGGTTGGGCTTTGCGTGAAGAACAGGGCCTGCATAACAGAGCCGAGTAGGGCCTTTTCGCTTTAAACCGTGGGCATCAATACGTGCAACTTGTGGGGTGATGTCGGCGCGCAAGCCCATTTGCCGACCGCTTAACTGGTCAGTAACTTTCAGAGTTTGTAGCTTGAAGTCGTTGCCCATGCCTGTATTGAGCGATTCGAGGTATTCCAACAACGGTGGCTGGACTAGTTCATAACCCCATGATTGATAGAGGTCTAACAGCCTTCTTTGCAGCGCCTCAATGGCAGCTGCCTGTTCGGGGTATAGCTCTTCTATGCCGTCTGGGAGTAACCATTGATCCGCTGTTGCCATGCGTTTAACTCGAAAATTAAGTCGTTGAGTAGTGAGAGACGCTGCTTGCTCAGTCACTCATTTGTTTTAAGGGTAAGCTTTCTATTGTGTTAAAGACAATATAACTAAACCCATTACCATGCTGAACAAGCCCATGCCGCGAATGGTGTTGTTATTAAACTTCAGTACCATCAGAGCCATGCTGCGAAGTCGATTTGGAATAAGAAAGGGCATGATGCCTTCGAAAACGAACATTAAGCCGATAGCCGCCCCAAAAATGTGCCAATCGATAAATTCCATAGATAGTTACCATTTTGATCGCAAATTATCGTGAAACCCACCGGCTGCTTCCCCAATGTAAATTGGAGCTAAAACGCGACGACGCATTCTAGCACGATGCTATATAGAAGGGGTATAGCTTCGAGTCGCTTGTCCCCTTTAAGCCGAGAGTAACGGTGTTTTTATGCGTCAAGTTTTTATCGCCTCTCAGGGCAAATAAAGTCATTAAAACGACCCCGGTTTTAAGTGACAAAATATTCATACAGTATTGCTGAAAACTCCGAATTCATTGTCTATTCTAATGCTATTGGCGTCCGCTCGAATGCGTACGTCTAGCTCTGAAGTTCATCTTTATGGGAAGAATAGGGAAATCAATAATGCACACGTACTAAACGTGTTCCGATCCGTAGTTTGATTCGAGTAATAACCTGCCTAGCGCTATTTTCATTTTTTGCGGGGTGTAGCGATTCTCATCGCTTTGATCCTGCTTCGGAAGAAGAAAGTGGCACCAATAACACCGGCAACACCAATACCGGTACGACGACACGTGCACTGACCGGTGGAGGCATTAAAGGGCCATTGGCAAATGCGGTGGTGACTGTCTACAACATTGATCCCTCTAAAACAGACATGAAAGGCAGCATTGCTGGAGCAGGCTCCACCAATACGCAAGCAGATACAGAACTTATTCCTTCCTTTTCCCATAAGCCCTCCGTATTTGATTGAATTTACGACGGACGCCGATACGGTGGATGTATATACCGGCGTTGCTCCGGTTATCAGCGTGATGCGTTCGATACTTACCTAAGAGCTATTAGCAGATGGTGAGCAAATTTTTGCAACACCTTTGACAACGATGGCCGTTGACCTTGCGATTAAAAATGCCGATTTTGATGGCAAC
>JAESUE010000033.1 GCA_016763235.1 Pseudomonadales bacterium | reverse complement strand
GAACATGGCATTACCTGCCCCGCCGACACCGCCTTTCGCCACAATAACCTCTTGGCCTTCCTCCGCAAGATCAGCCAGCACCTCTTCGGTACTTTCATCAATAATGGTCGTGCCAATAGGCACATGCAGCCATAAGTCTTCACCACTCTTGCCGGTGCAGTTTCCACCGCTGCCACCCCCGCCACGCGACGCTCTGTGGCGACGGGTATAGCGAAAATCAACCAGCGTGTTTACTGCGCTGCCTGCACGCAGGGTAACGCTTCCACCGCGCCCACCATTACCGCCATCAGGGCCACCATCGGGCTCAAATTCCTCACGACGAAAGCTTAGGCAACCATTACCGCCGTTGCCAGCCTCTACGTGTATTACCGCTTCATCTACAAATTTCATCGCATCACTCCAGTTGCCGGAAGGGCTTATAACTTTATCGCTCAAATCTGGAAGAAACCAGGAGCTCCGTACTTTTCGAACCCAGCAGTTTAGCTGGGTGGCTGCTATATCGAAACAAGGTTGCAGCCATTCAAGTGGCGTTCCAATTTGAACGTGAGCTTAATGATTACACGACCAAACAACTGAAACAAAAAAAGCCCCACCAGTAAAACTGGCAGGGCTTCTCATTAAATCCGAGGGGTCTTAACTACCTCGTTAATACGTCTGCCAAGCGCAATTAAACAGCTGGCAAAATAGACACATACTTACGATTCAAAGGGCCTTTCACTTCGAACTTCACAACGCCATCTGCCTTTGCAAATAAAGTGTGGTCTGTACCGCATCCAACATTAGTTCCAGGGTGAAAACGGGTTCCACGCTGACGAACAATAATGCTACCAGCACTGATAGTCTGCCCACCGTAGCGCTTAACGCCTAAGCGTTTCGATTCCGAATCGCGACCGTTTCGAGTACTACCGCCTGCTTTTTTATGTGCCATGAGTCTATTCCTCTATGCTAAGCGCAGATTCCAGTGATTTTCACTTCGGTGAACCACTGTCTATGGCCCATCTGTGTACGACTATGCTTACGTCGACGAAATTTCACAATTTTTATTTTCTTATGGCGACCATGAGCCACCACTTCGGCGCTGACCTTACCGCTTTCTACGTAAGGAGCTCCGATTTTGACCTCGGAGTCGTCTCCTGACACCAACAACACTTTATCAAAATCAACTGTTTGACCTGGCTCAACATCTAAAAGCTCTAGCTTTAAGGTCTCACCTTCGGTGACCCGATGCTGCTTGCCGCCGCTTTCAATAACCGCGTACATATCTAACTCCGTGGAATTCTGTCGCAAATGAATGGCTTTATGTTCGTTCTGCCACAGTGATACTTATCGGATAAGATAAAAAATATCTAGCAGGAAAAAAACCAATTTAAAGCTTAATCTGATATTCAAGGGCTCCACTACATTACATAGCGAAAATACCCTACTGATTAGGGCCGTGAATTCTATAGTAAGCATCCCCATACAGCAAGGATTATCAGCATCACAGAAAAGAAAACTGCACTAATTTCACCCAAAACCGACCGATACCCGCAAGCAAAGCCTGCCAATCAGCAGATTTATACCGTGACAGACATTATAGACCAGTTACTTTAGTTCCAGCACACTAAAATAACTGTCGAAAAAGACCGTCCCGCAGCCTAGACCTCCCTCCCCTCCCCCTTGACAGGCTTCTACTGCCCACCTAGCATGCCGCATCTTCTTCACGCCCACTAAAGAGCCGAACCAATGAATTTCAGTGACATCCAAGCCACAGTCGCCAAAGATTTTGATGCCGTAAACACGCTTATTATGGAGCAACTCAGCTCCAACGTTCCCTTAATAGGGGAAGTGGGGAGCTACATCATCAATAGTGGTGGCAAACGGCTGCGCCCCTTGGTATCACTACTCTCTGCTAACGCTTTTAACTACAAGGGCACAAAGCATATTACAGTCGGCGCGGTAACCGAGTTTCTGCATACAGCAACTCTTTTACACGATGATGTGGTAGATCAGTCTAATATGCGGCGCGGCAATGCCACGGTAAATTCAGTATGGGGAAATGCCCATAGCGTACTAGTGGGAGACTTCCTGATTTCTCGCTCGTTTCAGATGATGGTATCGCTGAACAACTTAACCTTGCTGGATATATTGGCAGATGCCACCAATGCGATTAGCGAAGGAGAGGTGCTTCAACTCATAAATATTCATGACCCCGATACGACTGAAGAAAGTTATATGAAAGTCATTCGCTATAAAACAGCCAAGATGTTTGAAGTCGCTGCGGAAAGCGGCGCTGTGCTTGCTAACCAGGAGCAAGATCAGATACAAGCTATGAGAAATTACGCTCGCCATATGGGAGCAGCCTTTCAATTAGCCGATGACATTTTGGATTACACCGGCTCAGCGAAAGAAATGGGCAAAAACGTCGGCGACGACTTAGCAGAAGGCAAGCCGACCATGCCTTTAATTTATGTTTTAAACAATGGTTCTCCCGAGCAAAGCACCATAATCCGTAAAGCTATAAAAGAAGGCGGACTGGACAACCTTGATGAGATTATAGAGACCGTCAAATCCTCTGGCGCAATTGAATATACCCATGAGTTTGCGCTGAATGAAGCGCGTCTCGCAGCGGAAGCCCTGTCTATTGTACCGGCGTCTAAATACCGCGACGCTCTAGAGGCCTTAGCAAGGCTAGCAGTAGAAAGGACTAGCTAGCAGTAGGCAAGCTCACTCTACGAAAAGAGCCCCCAATAGGGCCAGAAATACCCAGCATCCGCATTCTGGCCCTATTGCGTATAACCTTGAGACCTAGCCAAAGAACAAGCAGCTCAAACCTGAGCTAAGTAGTTACACCATAAATTGCCTTTTCATCGTTAACGCAAGCTCATGAACACTTTTCATAGACTGCTCTCCCTTACTCGCCTCGCTGTAAGCTTGCTGAAGAAGCCCTCTTTCTTCCGAACCAAGCAACTGCCAGATACCCCCCTGAAAAGCGCTACCAATGCCTTCACCGCCGACCTCAGCTTCTTGT
>JAESUE010000391.1 GCA_016763235.1 Pseudomonadales bacterium | reverse complement strand
TGCACTAACGCCGTGCCAAAAAGCCAGGTAATTAACGGTGGATTTTCAACCGGGACCCAAGCCCACCAGCCGCCCCAACCTAATTCGTAATAAGCCCACCAACTACCTAGTGCGATGCCAATAGTAAGAAAACACCACGCAACCATTGTCCAAGGTCTCGACCATCTGGCCCATGCGCTATCGAGTTCACCGCTTAACAAACCTGAAATCGCAAAAGCAAATACAACCGAAAACCCCACATACCCCATATATAAAGTAGGCGGATGCATAATGAGGCCTACATCCTGAAGCAAGGGGTTTAAATCATTACCATCTAAAGGGAAGCCAGGGAGCAAACGATCGAAAGGGTTTGAAGTAATCAATACAAACAACAGGAAACCGATAGAAATCCACCCCATTACAGCTAAGGTGCGCGCAACAGTGTCTTCAGGTAAGCCACCGGAAAAAATAGCAACCGCGGCAGTCCAGCCCGATAACATCAACATCCAGAGTAATAACGAGCCTTCGTGACCACCCCATACTGCAGAAATCTTATACCAATAGGGTAAATGGCTATTTGAGTGCGCGGCTACATAGGAAACGGTAAAATCGTTTTGTATAAAAAGCAGCACCAACGCAATAAAAGAAGCAGAAACAAAAAGCATTTGCACTAACGCAGCAGGCCTGGCAATTTGCATCAGGCTTGCATCACCCCTATGGGCACCGAACAGTGGCAGTGTTGCTTGTAGACAGGCGACGGAAAGCGCAATTATCAACGAGAATTGACCTAATTCTGCTAGCACAAATACCTCTTATAAATTTCATTCAAATTAGTTAGCTACTTTGTAACTATTCAGCTCACGCTCAAATTCGTGCATAACGGTGTTAAAAAATAATCATTTATACGTATAAACTCACATTTTCCGCCTTCTTCTGCTCAAATTTGAACGCCATCAAAACAGTTACAGAGTTCGCTGATATAGGTACGCTACTTTCAGCTAACGTTAAAAAACGTTTTAACTTGCAAGTATGACCGCCGACATATCATAAAGTTTAAAATAAAAATGTCCATGCCTAGAAATATCAGCGTGAGTGCTGAAAAGCGCAATTGAACTCCTGGCAGCATATAAGTGCGCACTACCATCCAAGACTCCCATCTACAGCGATAACAAACCATTACATTACCGAAAATACCTAAAAAGGGGTGGAAACACCCAGAAAAACAACGAATTCCCTCGATTATTGAAGGATTGCAAGCTAGTATTGTCGTCTCAATTTGGAGCATTCTAACAGGAAGATAGGTTTCTAAACGTATCAACACTCCAGCCAAACCAATAACCTATATAGTACATATTTAGTTAGCTTTTAACCAAGCAACCCAAGTATGTGCTTGATGTTACAGACGAAATACTATTAATGACAGACACTCTATCGTATAACCGGGATGAACTCATACAGTGCGGCCATGGCAAACTAGTTGGCCCACACGGAAACATCCTGCCGAGGCTTCCTCTCCCCAACATGTTGATGATGGATCGCATCACCACTATGACGAACGACGGTGGCACCTTCGACAAAGGGGAAATTATCGCGGAACTTGATATCAACCCCGAGCTCTGGTTTTTTCAGTGTCATTTTGAAACAGACCCCGTGATGCCCGGTTGTCTTGGGCTTGATGCCTTATGGCAACTTATCGGGCTTTACCTGGGCTGGAGAGGCAACCCCGGCAAAGGTCGGGCACTCGGTTGCGGTGAAGTGAAATTTAAAGGCCAGGTCTTGCCAAGTGCTAGTAAAGTCACTTATCACATACATATGAAACGACTGATAGAACGAAAACTGGTTATGGGTATTGGTGACGCCACTATGTGTGTCGATGGTAAGGAAATATACACAGCTAAAGACCTCAAGGTCGGACTATTCACTTCTACAGATAATTTCTAAAGGTAAGGTATTATGAGACGCGCGGTAATAACAGGTGTAGGAATTGTTTCGTGTATAGGAATCAATAAAGACGAGGTTCTTGATTCATTAAAAGAAGGCCGATCCGGTATTTCTTTCCAAGAAGAATATAAAGAGATGGGCTTTCGCAGCCAGGTCGCAGGATCAATTGATATCGATCTCAGCGCACATATAGACCGTAAAGTTAAACGCTTTATGGGTGATGCAGCCTGCTATGCCTATATTTCCATGGACCAGGCCATAAAAGATTCCGGCTTAAGCGACGAGCAGGTTTCCAACCCTCGAACCGGCCTAATTGCTGCCTCTGGCGGGGCTTCCAGCGAAAACCTTGTTGAATCCGCCGATATTATGCGAGAAAAAGGCATCAAACGTGTTGGCCCTTATCGTGTACCGAGAACAATGGGCAGCTCCGTATCTGCCTGCTTAGCAGTGCCCTTTAAAATCAAAGGCATTAACTACTCTATCACCTCTGCCTGCGCCACAAGCGCTCACTGCATTGGAAATGCCCTAGAGCAAATTCAACTTGGTAAGCAAGATGTCGTCTTTGCGGGCGGCGGTGAAGAGTTGCACTGGACTCAATCTTGTTTGTTTGATGCGATGGGTGCTTTGTCCAGCAAATATAATGACACGCCAACTACAGCTTCCAGGCCTTACGATGCAACGCGAGATGGCTTCGTTATTTCCGCCGGTGGTGCGATGGTAGTGGTTGAGGAGCTGGAACATGCCCTCGCCAGAGGTGCGAAAATATACGCTGAAATTGTTGGTTATGGTGCTACTTCAGATGGTTACGATATGGTAGCCCCGTCAGGTGAAGGCGCTGTACGCTGTATGAAGTTGGCACTAGAAACAACCGAAGGGGATATCGACTACATAAACACCCACGGTACTAGCACGCCTGTTGGAGACACTGCCGAGCTTGGCGCTATTCGCGAAGTATTTGGTGAAAATATTCCGCCCATCGCCTCCACCAAATCCCTCGCTGGCCACTCTCTCGGCGCAACGGGTGCGCAGGAAGCAATATTCAGTTTGCTTATGATGGAAAACAACTTCATTAGTGCAAATGCAAACACCACCGAGATTGATCCCAACGCAGAGAATATGCCTATTGTCACTGAGCGTAAGGATAACGTGGATTTAAAACAAATCTTATCCAACAGCTTTGGATTTGGTGGCACAAATGCTTGCTTGGTATTTAAAAAGTATGATGCATAATTTGTAACTAACTACTCTGCAACTGTTCAAATTTGTGCATGAGCTGAGTAGTTACCTTTATTAGAACTAAAAAGGCCCGAAGCATATACACTTCGGGCCTTTTTTATATCTACCATTCTTACAAGGTATCAAAAGCAGTCATTAGAATTTGTGCTGAATACCAGCAGCAATAATCATTTCTTCTTCAGCATCATCATCGGCAGTTGTAGTGGTTAAGAAAGCGTATAACTTAGTTTTCTTTTCCAGCTTATGATCAATACCTATAGACACTTGCTCCAAACCCGATTTTTTCATATCAGAAACTCCATACTGGAATTTTAGCGTTTCTTTTCCAACTTTATACGAAGCACTCAAGATAATGCCATCTTCATCATCACCAAGGCCTTCTGAAGGCTCGCTGATTTGATAGATCAGGCCGATTTTTGCATCTTCAACCTTTACTTGGCCAACAAGACGAATGCTATCCAGACCACCAACGCTGTCATCCATGGCGAATGCGGCGTATAGCGTATCTGTTTTATATACCACGGATGCTGAAATAGCATCTGCAAAACCATTGTCTACTTCATTTATGCCGTCTTCTTTGCCCTCACCAGGAACAATAGCGATATTCACCACAACTGTATCGGCTATTTTAGGAGTGCTGTACTGAAATACATTATAGTACGAACTTCACCTTCAATTACGTGTTTAATATCCCCTTCAAGGTCACCAAAAATATCCACTTTTCCCTGCGCTTTTTTCAGCGGGGTATCGTGCGTACCAGCAACGACTGTACCGAAAGAACCCGTCATGCCAACAAAAGAGTTTCGTGCTTTGAGGATATTATCCCCATCCCCATTTTTGGAATCTTTATCAGTAAAATCGACTTCCCATTCCAGCTGATAGATGGCAGTTAAATCACTTCCTACGTCCTTCTTACCTTTAACGCCGACACGAGATGCGTTGCTTTTAAGTACAAACGTGTTTCCATCTTGATTAGCGCCATACTTATAGTCCTCATACTGGTAGCTGACATCTGCACGGCCGTACACCTTGGCTGCATCACTCGCTGAAACAACCCCAGCTCCTAGAAAAAGTGCACCAGTGCCAACAGCTAAAAGCATTTTATTCATAGGTATTCCCCTGTAAAATCAATATAGTGATATTCAAACGTTTCGTACGGGCGCATTATTAGCGACGAATATTACATCTATGTGACACTTGCAATAAATATGCGTGTGAATTGTAATCTTTTTGTCATGAATAGTTATTCGGTATCCTCCGTAACCTTTCGATATAAAAGATGCTGCGTAACTACTCAGAATACACTCAACTCATTTTGGAGATAGTTTGACAAAATATTGGAGCAAGACTGTAACTCGGCTCAATCCCTACACTCCTGGAGAGCAGCCCCAGGATAAGCCCTATACAAAGTTAAATACGAACGAAAACCCCTACCCGCCATCACCCTCCGTGATTTCCCGTTTAAAAGATACAGCCGGTGAAAAGCTTCGACTATATCCTGATCCCGAGTGTTCAGAACTAAAAGAAGCGATTGCGAAGTATTACAAAGTAAGCCGCAAATCAGTTTTTGTCGGGAATGGATCAGACGAAGTGTTAGCATTTTCCTTTTCAGCATTTTTCGATACAGATAAAAAACTACATTTCCCTGATATTACTTACAGCTTTTATCCTGTTTATTGCTCACTTTATGACATCAACTTTACGAAGGTTCCACTTAACTCCCAGCTCGAAATAAATACAGCGGATTACGAACAAGCAAATGGGCCGATAATATTACCCAACCCCAATGCTCCAACAGGTATTCCACTAAACCTGGAACAAATTGAGCACTTGCTACTAATGAACAAAGAAGACGTGGTTATTATTGATGAAGCCTATGTCGACTTTGGCGCTGAGTCCGCAATTCCTCTTATCGAGAAATACCCGAATTTATTGGTAATACAAACATTCTCAAAATCCAGATCACTTGCTGGTCTTCGTTGTGGTTTTGCGATTGGGAACGAAAACCTCATAGAAGCCCTTGAGCGGGTGAAAAATTCATTTAACTCCTATCCGCTCGATCAATTCGCAATTAAAGGGGCTGTAGCGGCACTTGAAGATGAGGACTATTTTCAGGATATGCGCCAAAGGGTCATCACAACTCGAAATAGAGTTCGGGCCTTGTTAAACGATATCGGATTCAACACCCTAAATTCAGCGGCAAATTTTTTGTTTATCACACACCCGAAATTCCCTGCTAAAAACATCTATCAGGATCTAAAAACTCAGGGAATTCTGGTTAGATATTTTGACAAACCGCGTATCGATAACTATTTACGTGTTTCTGTCGGAACCGATGAAGAAATGGATCAGTTTATCTCGGAGATATACCGATTAATAAAAGCT
>JAESUE010000390.1 GCA_016763235.1 Pseudomonadales bacterium | reverse complement strand
GGAACAGGTAAGGGGTTTGCTCGTGCTTTTAATTAAAAGAAAAAAGCCCCTGTCTGTTGTACTTAAATTGATGACTTCTCTTCAACGCTGTGTTTGAGAGCTATTTTTCTGTTTATTAAGTACTTAGCGCTTACCAATTACGATACTATATTATCAAGCGCTTGATCAAACTGAAACGCGTATTACACTGGCATTTTTATGGCATTACCCCTCTTGCAAAAAAACAACTTCCACCCTCAGCGCATTAAATATTTCGCTATTGCTTGCCTCTGCTTGCTCTCACTCCTTACTTCTTATGCGACTATACAGGTCGCCCATGCTGAAAATAGCCTTGAGCCCTATACTCATGAAGATAAAAGCATCGATGCGCCCATTGGGGCTACAAGCGATTCTAAACCCCTTAAGCCTCCATACTTCAAAAGATTGTTTAAACGAATATTTTCCAGAAAATCACAACCCGATATTTGTGAAATAGACCACAATGACGCAAACTTATTGGTCAATCCAAAACTAGATAATGCACTAATAGCATTAGATCACCTTGGCTTTATTGATAACTCGCAGCCTTTCTACCAAGCGAACGGTGAGTTTGTTCGTTATCATCCTCTCGGGAATATTGCCTTAACTCCTAGGCAGCGACCGCTATACCAGGATCAGAACACCCGCCCTATTTGGCCTTTACTGAGAAGCCAGTTCCAACTGGATCTCGATATTAAGCAGAAAAGACTGGCACAGCAGCTTAACTGGTATAAGAGACACCCTAAATATTTAAGCAGAGTACTGACCCGCAGCACGCCCTATTTCCATTTTGTACTGAGCGAAATCAAGAAGCGCAATCTACCCGGAGAGCTTGCCCTGCTTCCTATTGTGGAAAGTGCCTACGATCCTTTTGCCTATTCCCACGGTAGAGCTTCGGGCA
Organism: Pseudomonadales bacterium; assembly: GCA_016763235.1. Classification (GTDB taxonomy): domain Bacteria; phylum Pseudomonadota; class Gammaproteobacteria; order Pseudomonadales; family UBA3067; genus UBA3067. The sequence continues at coordinate 12,689 of JAESUE010000390.1, read as the reverse complement.
TGTGGCAGTTCATCCCCGGCACAGGCAAGGCCTACGGGCTCAAGCAAAACTGGTGGTACGATGGTCGAAGAGATATAGCGGCTTCGACAAGGGCCGCACTGGATTATCTTGAATCATTAAATAAGCGTTTTGATGGCGATTGGCTACATGCCCTCGCGGCGTATAACTCTGGCGGAGGAACGGTAAATCGCGCTATTCGCAAAAATAGAGAAAAAGGCCTCCCCACTGACTTTTGGTCTCTAAAGCTTCCCAAAGAAACTCAGGCATACGTACCAAAACTCCTTGCCTTGTCTAAAATTTTTGCAGCGCCTCGTCAATATGATATAGCTCTCACCCATATTCCTGACACCCCTCAATTCGCCACTATTGAGCTGGATAGTCAAATTGACATGGCTCAGGCGGCATCCCTTGCCGATATGAGCCTTGCGGAAATTTATCGTTTCAACCCAGGCTTCAACCGCTGGGCAACTGACCCAGAAGGGCCTCACAAACTTCTAATACCCATTGGGAAATCGGTCGCCTTTCAGAAAAAACTAAAAGCCCTTCCACCTGAGCAAAAACTTACATGGAGGCGCTATAAAATTAAAAATGGCGACAGCCTCGGACTGATTGCTCAACGACACCACACCACTGTGCGCTTTTTAAAGGACGTTAATCAGCTTAGAAGCAACCGCGTAATTATTGGCAAGATTCTTTTAATCCCCTCACCCAGCCAATCCCTCAAGGCCTATAAACTCAGTGCAACGCAACGCCAATTGGCATTACAGCGACGCCAACCTGCCAACACTCAGAAGTTTGTCCACCGCGTTAAAAGTGGTGAAAGCTTTTGGACTATCGCACGAAAATATAAGGTGAAAACGCGGCAAGTCGCTAAATGGAATGGAATGGCCCCGAAAGACACACTAAGAATTGGCCAAAAGCTCACTATATGGTCAAAGCATCGATCTCTTGCCTCCGCGAAAACTGGCCCGCAGGTTGTTCGAAAAATCAACTATCGGGTAAGAAATGGAGATTCGCTTGCTAGAATCGCAGGCAAATTTAACGTGTCCATTGCACAGTTAACCCAATGGAATAATTTAGATAGGCGGCGCTACCTACAGCCTGGGCAGCCCCTGAAACTATGGGTAGATATCACCAACGTGAGCATTTAGCGACACTCAAACTGTTGAAAATCGTAAAGATTAAATGCAACACCTTAGCGCACTCTGCAACTGTTCAGATTGCGTTCAAATTTAAGCAGAACAAGGCGAAAAATGTGAGTTTATACGCATAAATAATCATTTTTTAACGCTGTTATGCACGAATTTCAGCGTGAGCTGAGTAGTCACGGTTAGATTTAATTTCTGCGCCTACTGTGATGACAGAACTAGGTTCACTTGTTGGACAAAGTGATTAAACGCTGCAAATTGCTCACGGCTCAGAGGCCTTCCAGATGAGCGACTATCGGCATAAAACAAACCTATAGAACGACCACGCACAACTATCGGTGCGATAAAAAACTCCCCGTTACCCAGCACAGCTTTAATTTCCGATGTAACCAATGACTTTGTTTCCATCGGCTCCTGTTCACTTAACCAAAATGGCGTACAACCCTTAAATAGGTAGCCAAAAATATTATCTTTATTGATTTTGAAATTAAAGCGTTTCCCAATGTCTCCATCTAGATTACCGATCATATAACGCCCTAAGATATTTTTATCCCCTGGGGTTTTCAAGGCAAGAAGAGCTCTATCAAGGCCAATTCCGCGGTGCAAGCCTTCTAGCACCATATTAAAAACCAAATTAATATCAATCTTAGTGCCGGCCATTAAAGAAAGTTCCCGCAGTATATTTAACTGTAGCTCCGGATCTTTTTCAATATTACCTACAGGGCTTTCTTCCTCCGAATCAGTGTTTCCTATGTACTCGTCTATTTCAAAATCAGCAGAGGAAGGAATGAGGTCTTCAATTTTATCCGCCCCCCACTCTCGCGCCAGCTCGACAGTTTTATCCGCACATTCGATTAACTCAATCAGCGCTTCTTCTTCATCTATCTTTTTAAACTTTGCGACTTTTTTTACCAATATTTCAATCTTAGGGGAGTCCCAACCTTCAGAAGTGGCCACACTTATTTCGTGGCCTAAACGCACAGCGCCGGTTCCAGCCGTAAGCGGTTTGTTTTGTAACGCGCCTAGCAAGGTGTCGCCCAAACGCCAAGCCTTCGCTAGCCCGAAGCTTAATCGCCTGAATTTAGTACCAATAACTTCTTCTACAACATCATCCTTATCAGCACCAGGAATACGCATTTTAGCATCAACAATCGTGACAGCATCTCCGCCATAACACCAAAAAGAGGCTTCGCCAATTTGATATAATAATGCCGAAACAAATACTTCCTCTTGCACAGATGACTTAGCTCGGGCAACAAGCGCTTTGGCCTGCATGGCAGAATGGAAAGATTGTGCAACAACCTGAAGTAAGCGATCATTGGGCGCATCATGCAGTAGCGCATCAATGACCTTCGATGAGATACACAAAGACCGAATCGTATCAAAGCCAATCATACTGATTGCCCTGCTGATCGTATTCGTACGGGTACCAGTTTTGTTATAGTGAGCACTATTTGCGATTCGAATAATTCGTGACGTTAAATTCGGATCTTCCAATACCACTTTTACCAGCTCTGCAACACAGGCCTCATCGCTAGCCGTGAGACCCCCTAAATGCTGAACAGAGTGAGCCAGCGCGGGCATTTCTTTACGCGCAAGGCGATTGACCCAGTCCTTGGTGCCATAAGGAATATCAACTTTTTGCCCGTCTAAAGCCATACCATCCATGTGCTTATAGTTTTGCCTAAGCTAATAAAAAACTGTAACTACTCAGCGAACTCTGTAACTGTTCAGATTGCGTTCAAATTTGAGTAGAACAAGGCGAAAAATATGAGTTTATACCTATAAATGATCATTTTTTAACGCTGTTATGCGCGAATTTGAGCGTGAGCTGAGTAGTTACAAAAAACTTAGGCTAATTCTTACCCGCAACGACGCTGATAATAAAGATGCCGACGAATGTAACATCAACACGATAAATTCATTTCTCTCTAATCAGACTAGACCAAAATACACCAAGCACCGCCTATTTTTAGCGGAAATCAATCATTTAACCCTCTATACTCCATTCAACTTCATCAACAATCAGAGGTTTCTGTTTTGACGTACTTCGCCTTAGTAAACCCCACCAAAATACCATTTAAACTTACCTTTTTTACGCTGCTGATCATTTTTTCTTTGTGTATCTCTTCTGCAAATGCCGGCAGCAGCGGGAATGAGATCGACATCCCCTTTGAAAAATTCACCCTCAGCAATGGCTTAACTTTGATCGTACATGAGGATCACAAAACACCCATTATTGGCGTTTCCATCTGGTATCACGTGGGGTCTAAAAATGAACCACCGCATAAAACAGGTTTCGCTCACTTGTTTGAACACCTGATGTTTAATGGCTCTGAAAATTATGACGATGATTACTTCAAGGCTCTTAAGGATGCCGGCGCAAGCAGTATTAACGGCTCCACCACGAATGATCGCACCAATTATTTCCAGGTTATTCCTACTTCCGCTTTAGAGCGCACACTATGGTTGGAATCAGACCGTATGGGACATTTTTTAGGTGCCCTCAATCAGGAAAAGCTCGACGAACAACGTGATGTTGTTAAAAACGAAAAACGGCAGAGAGAAAACCAGCCCTATGGCAAAATCTGGAGCCACATTTCTCAACGAACCTATCCTCAGCAGCACCCTTATTCATGGCCTGTCATTGGTTCAATGGCCCACCTTGATGCAGCCAGCCTCGATGATGTAAAGCAATGGTTTAGTGATTACTACCACCCTGCCAATGCCACCATCGTGCTCGCGGGAGACATCACACCCGAGGTCGCAAGAGAAGAGGTAGAGCTTTACTTCGGCAGTATTAAAGCCGGCAAACCGGCCTCGCAACTTGTAGACTGGCCAGCCAAGCGAAGCGGATCAGTGCGTGAGCGAATATACGATAACGTCCCTCGAAACCGCATTTATATGGTGTGGAATGCCCCAAGCATCAGCGATAACGACGCAGACTTGCTCGACCTGGGCATGGCAGTTCTCGGCGGCGGCTCTTCCTCACGGTTGTATCAACGCCTCGTACAGAAAGAGCAACTCGCTACCAGTGCTTATGCCTACTACATGGGCCGGGAAATTGCTGGTCAAATTTGGCTCAGTGTTGACGCCAAACCAGGTGTTTCATTAGCGCATATTGAAGCCATCATTAACGAAGAAGTAGCCCTCTTTCTAAAGAAAGGCCCCACCAGCGACGAGCTGAATCGCGTCAAAACCAGTCAGCTCGCTGATTTCGTACGCAGCATTGAACTTGTAGGGGGAGGCAGTGGGAAATCAGGCGTGCTGGCCTATGGGCAACTCTACTTCAACGACCCAGCCCACTACAAAAAGAGCATTCGAGCGACAGAGGCCGCAGACAAACGGGATGTTCGAGCAGCCTCACAACGTTGGCTAAGTAATGGGCGATACACCTTAGAAGTTCTACCACCAGCCGAAAGGACAGTCTCCACACTTCAGGCACCCAGAGACAAGCTGCCCGAACTATCCCCTGCTCCTGAATTCCATACACCACAATTCCAGCGAGCCGAACTGGATAACGGCTTAAAAATTCTACTTGTTGAACGGAAAGGCGCCCCTCTTGTAGAAATGGCGTTGCAAATGAATGCGGGTTATGCGGCAGATTCCCTTGGTAAACTCGGCAGCGCCAATTTTAGTCTCTCAATGTTAAAACAAGGCACCCAAACTCGCTCAAGCCAGGAAATAAGCCAAGAGTCGGCGATGCTTGGCGCAAATATAGGCGCTAGCAACACCCTTGATACTTCCGTAATCCGACTATCTGCTTTGAGCAAAAACTTACCTGACTCAATAGCACTCTTTGCTGACATCGCTCTCAAGCCACTATTCTCCCCAGAGGACATCGAACGCAAACGCGGCCTTATACTGGCATCTATCGAAAGTGAAAAAGCAAACCCCACACATATGGCATTACGCACATTGCCTCCTTTATTGTATGGCCCGCACCACGCCTATGGCATTCCGCTCACAGGCACAGGGACAGCAGACTCTGTTAAACAAATTAACCAGCAAGACCTTATCGATTTCCACAAAACCTGGTTTCGCCCCGACAATGCCAGCCTCATTGTAGTAGGCAACTCTTCCCTGAAAGAGATTAAAAAACTCGCTCAAGAACAGTTTGGAAAATGGAAAAATCCAGCGACCATCCTCCCTGAAAAACAACTTGTTGACGTATCGTTACCAGAAAAGACGCGCATTTACCTGATCGACAAACCTGGCTCAGAGCAGTCCATGATCATTGCCGGGCACCTTGTTCCCTCGTCACAGGTTAAAGAAAATACCGCAATATCACTGATGAACAGTATTTTCGGAGGCAGCTTCACTTCGCGCCTAAACCTTAACTTACGGGAAGACAAAGGCTGGGCCTACGGCACTGGCAGCTCCATTTCCAGCGCCATTGGTCAAAGACCCTATTTTATTTACGCGCCAGTTCAAAGTGATAAAACAGCCGAATCCATGGTTGAAATTCTTAAAGAGCTGAGGGCATTTTTAGGTGATAAACCAGCCACAGAAGCTGAGCTTCAATCCAATGTAAAGGACCGAATTCTAAGCCTTCCTGGCCAGCTCGAATCGTCCTCGGCTTTACTTTCGGCCATCACGGAACTTGAGCGCCTTAAACGCCCCGACGACTACCTTGATCAATACAATGCAAGACTCAAAGCTGTTACTCTGGAAAGCTTGAATGAAGCAGCCCAAACCACGCTACACCCAAACAAGCTGACCTGGGTCATTGTCGGCGACAAGAAAAAGATAGAAGCTAGAATAGCTGCTTTAAATATCGGCGAGATTTTCAATATCGAAGATGCCAAAAAGGACTTACCGCCCCACAGCGCCCAATAAAGGATGTTAAAAATAAACCATAGGCCTGCCATTTTAATGTTAACGAAGGCGCACTAAATTTTGAGCGAACTCGATTTATGGAAATTTGTTGCTGGCTTGGGTATTTTCCTGTTTGGTCTGCAACTGTTAGAAAAAGCCATCACAAAAATGGTTGGAGGCCAACTTAGAAACTTCCTACGAAACCAAACAAAAAATAATTTCACATCACTTTTAGCTGGCACCGGTGCCACTGCGTTATTGCAAAGTAGCTCGGTGGTCTCCTTAATGGTTCTGGCTTTTGTAGGTGCTGGCATCATTGAGATGAAAAATGCCCTTGGGATTATTTTTGGATCAAACCTTGGCACAACATTTACGGGCTGGATCGTAACGACCCTCGGCTTTAAGCTCCAAATTGAAGCCTTTGCTCTGCCCCTCATTGCTATCGGCAGCATGGGAAATCTATTCTTTACAAAAAAGAAACTGTTTTTCTCCTTTAGCTTCCTATTAGGCTTGGGGTTTTTGCTGTTAGGGCTCGACTACATGAAAACAAGTATCGAGACCCTTACTGAATCATTTGATATCGACCATTTACGTGGTTATAGCCTCTTCGTATTTCTCTTTATCGGAATCATTTTTACCGCCATTATTCAATCTAGCTCTGCAACAATGATGATCACGCTCAGCGCTCTCAACAGCGGCATTATAGAGCTTCACAGCGCAGCAGCATTAATTGTCGGCGCTGATCTCGGTACGACTAGCACGGTCTTACTCGGAGCAATAAAAGGAAGCGCCGCAAAAAAACAAGTTGCTTTGGCTCACCTGCTATTTAATTTAGTTACCGCTACCATTGCATTTCTATCCATACCGCTACTCATCGCCTTAATAACAAACTATACCAATATTGAAAACCCCCTTTATACACTGGTGGCATTCCATAGCAGCTTCAATTTAATTGGTATATTTATTTTTATTCCATTAATAAACCCACTCGCCAATTTTTTAGAAAAGCGTTTTGTAAAAGAAACAAAAAAACATTCATCCTCCCTACACCAAGTACCTACCACCATTACTGACGCTGCACTAACAGCGCTGAACAAAGAAACAAAAAATCTATTGCGCCATGTCACTCAGCTCAACATCAAAGCGCTAAAAATAAATGTTCACCAAGATCAAAGACCTTCACTGCCTGGAAACCAAACGGCGCTTAGATTCTCTAAATACTACGAACTAATAAAAGAAATCGAGGGAGAGGCTCTTGACTATGGGCTGAGACTACAGCAAAACCCTCTAGACACTTATACAACGATAAGAATAAACAATGTCATTTCGGCAATTAGAGACGCGGTTATGGCTGCCAAATCACTGAAGGATATTCGCCATAACCTCAGCGTACTGCGGCATTCCAACGATCCAAACCTGCAAAAATTTCACCAATTAATCCATGAATTTGAGACTCGCTTTTACCAGCAAGCCATCGCTTTATGGGAAATAAAGCACCACAGCCTTTTGTCAGACAACCTAAGAAAACTATACTCTGAAAACAGTAACTTTTATAATCAATGCCTGAAGACTATATACAAAGGCTCCCTAAACTCAACCATCGCAGAGGATGAAATACAGATATCCAGCCTGCTGAATGTCAGTCGGGAAGTATTCACTTCAAACTTAAACCTACTGAATAGCTTTAAGTCTTACCGTTTACCAAAGCAAGCACTTGATGCATTTCAAGATACTCCTCTTACAGAAAATGGAACCAGCACGGGTCTTGCTGACTAAAGTTACCGACCCCTCACATGCTATATTTATTGCGCCATTGTTAATGGCCATTGACAACCATCAATCTACCACCTTCTATATGCCTCATTTTTAAAGCCCCTATCTGAGAAACTTGGCTCTAAAGCCAAGTATTGATTTCAAAGATGCCTACAAGCACGCAATTTTACATTTTCTTACATTCTCATATTTTTCGAAAAAATAATTTTTATGTTGCGGTTTTCCCTATTATAATCAATGCCCTATAGAGCATCATAGTTACATTAAAACATTACAGATTATTTAAAAAACCATTTACATCCCTTCTCTTCTCATGCTTCCTAAAAAAATCCCTTGATGATCAAAAACAAGCCATGATAGAGTTCACTCACAGTTTGAAAAACTGTACTTAACAAACCAAGAATAATAACCACGGGGAATAAACATGAAAGTAATTAAGACTCTCTCTTTTCTAAGCGCTTTAGCATTGGCTTTAACAGGTTGTCAAATAGGCGTATTGAGCACAGATATAGGTATCGGCTTTGAAGAAGGTGCTTATGTGGTGTCAGACACACAGTAACCCCGTAATAAACACCCATTTTAACACTACGCAAAAGTAAAACGATCGGAGATCAATATGAAAATCATCAAAATTACTGCATTACTAGCCGTACTTTCTTTAACTCTAACTGGTTGTCAGTTGGGTGTTCTTAGCGCTGACATCGGCATTGGCTTTGAAGAAGGTGCTTACGTAGTATCTCAATAAAGTAGTCTTGGATCGCAACATTAGCTTATAAAACTGTAACTATTCAGCGAACTCTGTAACCGTTCAAATGTGAGCAGAATAATTACATAAAACTTTAGGCTAAAATAAGGGAGAGCGACAGCTCTCCCTTATAAATTGTACCAATGTCTATAACTGGCCATCATTCCCACTTCTTTCTTTCCTCGCTTAACAAGCAACCGTTACACCATTATTTTCACATCCTCCAAGTATTGTTTAATCATCGCCTCCATCATCTGAACAACTGTTGCGGCAACTACTCATAATGTCATTTAGTACGATATTCAAAGGGAAACTCACCAAAGTGTATATGTGATATTTGCTGGGTACACCCCGAACAATTTGGCTCTCAATACCTCATGGGCTTTCCTTATAAAACCTCCTATTCGCTCAGACAACGATCCTAGCACTACAACACATAGCGCCATACAAAAACCGTGTGACTGACGCACCTGTACCCCAAGACTCTCTTCTGCACAGTATCTTCGCTAAACAACCAACTAAAACAGGTCGATTAATAGCCTTAAAACGGCACTGCCACCATTAATGAAATTCCACCGCTGGAGTCAAAAGAGCGTATAGTGAAAAGATTACATAAGTAAAAAGGCGCAGATTCAAAAGTCGGCAGTAGTACTATGATTATGGGCAATGCACCAAAAGAAGCGCTTGAGCTTATTGCAAAAGAAAATCTATATGGCGCTTTTATTCATTGACCAAAGGATTTTAACCCCCAAAAGGAGAATGGAATGACGAAACCCAAAAAGATGCCAAAAATAAAAACAGTAATGACAGCTTTTCCCCATTCAGTAATAAAAGCCACCTCTATTCAAAACGCGCAAAAATTCATGCGCCAACACCACCTACATCACCTTCCTGTCACTGAGGGCGACCAAGTCATCGGCATCATCAGTGACAGAGACATCAAACTATTGCTAGGCCCTGATTTCGATTATCCATCAGAAAAAGAACTTACGGTAGAAGATGCCTATATGCCAAATGCCTATATTGTCGACCTATCCACACCGCTAGATCTAGTCCTCGAAAATATGGCAAAACGGCATATTGGTTCTGCGATCGTAACGCGTAAAAAGAAGTTAGCAGGCGTATTTACCCACGAAGATGTCTGCAAAAGCTTTGCTTCTCACCTAAGAGAACAATTTCCAGAAAATGGAGGGAACGATGCTGCGTAAGCCTGTTCAAATATTGTGTCATTGTGACGTAACTATTCAGTTCACGCTCAAATTTGAGCGTGAACTGAATAGTTACGATAAAACTTTCTGTACATCTCACCATCTTCCAAGCATCAACTAAAGTAGACATCTCCCCGTTTAGATACCATCTTTATACCAACAGGTTTCACCTAGGTAGAAGATATGCCGAGCGATCTCGAAAGAAAATCATCGACCAAAGAAATATTAAGTCTCATCAAGTCAGCAAACACGTCACTTAAAGGCGTGATTAAAGAGAGCCCATTCCTTCCTTCTATTCATCTATCAGAGAGGACTGGTTCTGATGTCTATCTGAAGTTTGAAAACAGACAGCATACGGCATCCTTCAAAGAGAGGGGCGCGTACTTCAAGCTAAAATCTCTTTCACCTACTCAAAAAGTGAAAGGCGTCATTGCAATGTCTGCGGGCAATCATGCTCAAGCCCTTGCCTACCACGCCGAAAAACTCGATATCCCATGCACCATCGTAATGCCAAAGTTCACTCCAGATGTAAAAGTTAGACATACAAAAAAGTACGGGGCGGAGGTTTTGATCCGAGGGGAAAGTCTCGAAGAGGCTGGCGACTTCACCAAGGAGCTGATTAAATCTCGTAACCTCACGCTGATCCACCCCTACGATGACCCCTATATAATTGCTGGGCAAGGCACGATAGCCTATGAAATAAAGAAAGCAGTGCCAGATATAGAGGTATTAATTGTTCCGGTTGGCGGCGGAGGCCTAATAAGCGGTATAGCTATTGCGGCAAAACATCTCAACCCCAAAATTACTGTGATCGGTGTAGAAGCAGAACGATACCCTTCAATGCAACAAGCCATCGCGGGAAAACCAATACTTTGTGGAAGAACAACACTCGCCGATGGCATTGGTGTAAAAATGCCTGGAAAAATCACAACACCAATCATCAAAAAATTTGTTGATGATATTGTATTAGTGAATGAACTCGCTATTGAAGAAGCGCTCCTTTTACTGCTACAAAAAGAAAAAACGGTGGTTGAAGGGGCTGGAGCAGTGGCCCTTGCAGCACTTCTTTCTCAGCCGAAACGATTTCAAGGAAAAAAAGTTGGCTTAATTCTTTCTGGGGGTAATATTGACATGCCAGTCCTGTCGCTAATTATCCAACGCGGAATGGAACGAGCACAACGTTTAGTACGACTTGTTGTGACCTTGCGAGATATCCCAGGTGCACTCGGTACGGTCTGTCAGAACATCGAACAAACCTATGCGAACATCATCAATATCACTCACCGAAGAGTATTCACCAAGCTACCTCTCGAGGCAGTTGAGGTAACCATCATGCTACAAACTCGCGGCTCTGAGCACATAGAGGAAATACTTTCTAATCTAAAGGCATCTGGAATACAGTGCAGGCTTATGGGTGACTGATTCAACAACTCCGGCAAGCACCGCTTGAATTTACTCAGTTATGCAGTAGTCGGGTAGCCTAATATTTCTAGGCAAATATACTGGCATATTATCAAAGCCCCCAAAGGGTAAAGTGGCACTGCTCAGCTTAGCCTACATGCAGAGCGTTGTTCCCGTATCTTCCTACAACTAAATTATCAGTTAGAATCAATAAAATAAAACCTAGCAACTCCCATCAAAAAAAGTCAAAACATTATAATAATATCAACGAATCAGGGAGGGGACTCTCTCACATCCAATATAAGCTTAGAATGATAAGTAGCAATCTTAACCCGTGCCAGTGGTAGCCTAAGCCGAATCCATGCAAACCGGGAGAGATGCAAAAAATGACTAAGGAGTCGCTATGGTCCATGAGATTACTGAAGCATGGGGGTGACACATGGACATATCCGAACCGAAAGTACTCGATAGTCCACAAGAAGGGACGGCGGAGTTTATACAATAAAAAACACACAATGTGATATATCAGATTCAGAACGTGCTGACTATCGCAGCAATTCCCACTAACTCCGTATTGACAGCGTTCCAGAAGAGCTATAAAAAGTTTTCAATGGAATGCACCCGAAACCTCACATTGAAAGCAAGACGTCATAGCAGCAACCAAATTTCACGAACCACTGAGTATTTCCGGTTTACTACAAGAAACGCGTCACAGTCTTGCTGATGTTCCCGATAACAAACCGAGCAGCACAACACCGCAGTGAGCGAGTGACTTATTACCATCAAATGCTAGGACGCTGCCCGAGAATATCGATCGTAGCGACTCCACGTCTGATTGAATCAGATTTTTTGGTTATTTGAGGCTAGAATTGGGCCGGTTTACAGCTCACAGAACCTCACTATGACGAATTATTCAAAGTGAAGTTTAGGATAAATAATACCAATGAGAGCCCATTATGAACAACAATGGGTTAACTCCGCTTCAGACTTTAGGTAGTCACATCAAACCTGAGTTTTATGTGTGCTCGGGGTTTTTAATTTCAGCGGGCACTGCTGTGACTATCGCTATCGGTTTAACATCACAAAACCATCCGCGTTGGGGCATGTAACGGCTCAGCGAACCCTGTAACCGAGGTTACATTCAAATTTTCGCACTACGATGCTAGCCTTCGTGAAGAGGTTTTATGCTGAGCATAAACGATATTAAACTGGCAAGCGTACAAAACCCAATTAACGTAAAGTCCACCTCATCCAGCGCCGCTGACTGAAACGTGAAACCTAAAGCAGCCACGCCAAAAAAAATCGCATAAAATACCCTCACAACATAAAGGCGCGCAGCTGGTTTCCCACTAACACCCTTCTCCCTTGCTCTACCACTTGTAAGCTTAGGCACAACCGAATCTGGAGATTTAACCATTTTCTAGACCCTATTTTTTATAATTATTTGTCTTCTGTCTAACAATATACCTGTAAAGCGCCAAGATTCAATGGATTCTTGCGCTGAAACGAAAAAATGTATCGCAGCAGGCACCGTGAATAAACTTAACTAGATCGGCAACTACTCAGCTCACGCTCAAATTCGTGCATAACAGCGTT
>JAESUE010000389.1 GCA_016763235.1 Pseudomonadales bacterium | reverse complement strand
CTTACCTGTGATGAAGGTTGCTACGGCGGCAGGCACAAATGTAATGGACAAAGCCATGGCCGAAAGTAACGCCACCACAACCGTAAAGGCCATTGGGTGAAACATTTTGCCTTCAACGCCTGTTAGAGAGAATATTGGCAGATACACGACTGTGATGATGAGTATCCCGAATATACTGGGTTTTATAACTTCAGCGGTGGCTTCAGATGCGAGGTGAAAGCGCTCTTCTTTATTTAAAAGGCGACCTAACCTATGCTGCTCCATGCCGAACCGTCGCAGACAGTTTTCAATGATAATGACAGCGCCATCCACGATTAATCCAAAATCCAATGCACCAAGGCTCATCAAGTTTCCTGATACTTTGTTTTCTACCATACCTGTAATCGTCATAAGCATTGCAATAGGGATGACGAACGCTGTAATCAGGGCTGCACGGAAGTTTCCTAAGAGCAGAAATAAAATCACGATAACAAGGATAGCACCCTCAGTAAGGCTTTTTTCAACTGTTTTAACTGTTTTTTCGACCAGTGTTGTTCGATCATAAACTGGTTTAACAATGATACCTTTAGGCAAGCTGGCAGAGACTTCTTTCAGTCTTTCCCCAACGCGGTGCGAGACATCACGGCTATTTTCACCCATCAACATCATGGCTGTTCCGAGGACGATTTCTTCACCATTTTCTGTCGCTGCGCCTGTTCTGAGCGGTGTGCCCAAAGCAACATCAGCAACATCTTTTATGCGAATAGTCAGCTCATCGCGTTTGGTAACAATGATATTGCCAATATCTTCCAAACCATCGACTTGTCCGGGGATGCGCACTAAATATTGTTCACCGTTGCGCTCTATATATCCTGCGCCAACATTACTATTATTGGCCTCTAAAGATTCTATTACGTCATGGATACTTAAATCATATGAGAGTAAACGATCCGGATAGGGTTTGACATGGAATTGCTTTTCATACCCACCAATCGTGTTGACCTCAACCACACCTTTTAAATTGCGTAGTTGTGGCACGATGATCCAGTTTTGTACTGTAAGAAGATCCATGGGTGTATAGGCGGTTCCATCTTCTTTGAGTGCACCATCTTCCGCTTCAACAGTGTAGAAATAAATTTCACCAAGTCCTGTACTAATGGGGCCCATAATAGGTTCTAGCCCTTGGGGGATTTCGCTTTTTATTTGTTGGAGGCGTTCTGATATTTGTTGTCGTGCAAAGAAAATATCTGTCCCATCTTCAAAGACAACGGTCACTTGTGATAGGCCATAGCGCGATAAAGATCGTGTATAATCCAGTTTGGGAATTCCGGCCAGTACTGTTTCGACAGGGAATGTAATGCGCTGTTCAACCTCTAGAGGAGAGTAACCATCTGCAGCCGTATTAATTTGTACCTGAACATTGGTAATATCCGGTACAGCATCAATAGGAAGGCGGTTGAAGTTGTAGACTCCTAGTGCGCAAATCGCCATGACGGAGATAAGAACCAGCCATCTGTGTTCAATTGATTGTTTTATAATTTTTTCAAGCATTGTTTGTAATCCTTTAATGAGAATGTGCGGCTGTGGCTTTTAAGAGGTCAGCTTTGATAACAAAACTTCCCTGAGCAACATAGGTTTCGCCGCTTTTAAGGCCGGAGATGATCTCCACGTTTTTTGTTCCAATCATACCAATTTCAACGCGGCGTGGTTCATAGCTATTGCCGTTTTTCACAAAGACAACTTGCTGCCCTTCCATGAATTGAAGAGCTGTTCTTGGCACTGCAATGGCGGCTTGTTTTTCGCCGACCTTGATATCGCCTTCAATTGTCATGCCTGGGCGCCATATACCCTTTTCGTTCGATAGTTCTGCTATCGCAATTACGGTTTGGCTCAGAGCATCTGTTGTTGGGAAGAGCATGGAAATTTTTGCGTTTTGGTGCGTTTGTTCATCAAGAGTGTGGACATCTACAGACTGGCCTTTCTTGATGTTTTTAATATCACGAGGAAAAATATGATATTTTGCCCAAACCGTTGATAAATCGGCAATCACAAATAATTCTTTACCATTTGTGACATCTCCTATATTTGTCTCGCGCTTAAGAACGACACCATCCATTGGTGCGGTGACGTCGTATGATTTAAGGCTTTCATTGCTTTCGACAGTGGCTAGTTTCTGGCCCTTTTTGACGTCGTCTCCAAGATTGACATGAACCGCTTCGACAAAGCCTGGAAAACGGGCGCGAACATTGCTTATTTTGTTTTTATTTAAAACAATGCGTCCTGTGAGGGGGGTTGTTACTGCTACTGTTGCAGGAGATGCTTGCATCACTTGAATACCAGAAAGCTTGGCAGAGGCAGGAGAAATTTCGACTTTACCTTCGTCATCGTGATCGTCATGCCCGTCGCTTTCTTCAAAATGGTCCTTGTCATGATCGTCATGCCTGTGCTCATCATGATTGTCGCTTTCTTCACTATGATCTGCAGCGTAATCATCGTGTTTTACTTGTTCTGCCTGTGCAAATGTGACCATTGCGGGTGAGAATTGCCACATGAATAAAGCCGTACTAAGTGTCAGTATATGTAATAATTTTTTATTCATCGGTTTATCCTTAATTGTCTGTTTGAGAAATTATTTGAATTAAATTGGTATGTGTCCCCATGAGGAAATCAGTTTGTACCTTCGCTTCATAAACGCTTAAAAGGCTATCTAGTCGTGCATCCTGAACCTCGTACAAAGTGCGCTGTGCATCCAGCAAATCCAGAAACGTAAATGCTCCTCGGCTGTATCCATCATCTGCTTGGCTATAGGCTTTTCTGGCACTTGGGATAATCTCATTCTGGTAACGATTGGTTTCTTCCAATGCTGAAGATAAGTTTTCCCATGCCTGTAATGCCGATTGCCGCAAGCTTAGTTCAGCGGCGTATGCAGTGAAATCTACTTTGATAATGTTGGCTTTAGCCTTTTTTACGTCTCCTTGATTGCGGTTAAAGATAGGGATTGGGAATGAAACACTCGCGATCAGAGCCGTGCTATCATTTTCGTTAAATCGCCTGACCCCAAACCCAAAAGTTGGGTCGGGAATAGCTTGGGATTGTGCTAAGTCTAAAGATGAGCGTGCCTGCATTCTTGCAAATTCCTGCGCTTTTGATTGAGGTGAATTTTTCAAGGCCTCCATTAAGGTTTGTTGATTGACCAGTTCCGGTAAGGTATTCAAGTCATTTTTAATATCAAAACCACTGCTATCGGTAATGCCTAACATCCTTGCCAGATCATTCCGCGCTGTCACCAGCTCTTTTTCGGCTTTGCGTTTTCCAACTTCTGCTGCTG
>JAESUE010000388.1 GCA_016763235.1 Pseudomonadales bacterium | reverse complement strand
GCAAGTTCTTCCAGCTGCGCTTTCCTTCTTGCCGTAATGACAATATTCCAGCCTTCTTGCGCGAATTTTATTGCAAAGGCTTTGCCTATTCCTGCTGATGCGCCGGTAATAAGAGCAGTTCTATTTGTCATGAATATTTTCCCAACTGAATAAATGCGGTGTATGTGAAACCATTCTGGCTAGAGGCAAGCGCCAAGTTCAAGGAGGGCTCTTCTCGGACGTATGCTAACTGGCAGATCTTGGTTTAAATATTTTACTCTGCTAAGGTGAGCTTTGAGTGATGTAACTACTCAGCGAACTCTGTAACGATTCAGGTTGCGTTCGAATTTGAGCGTGAGCTGAATAGTGACTGAATAATAATATTATAAAGGTGTAAGGATGGAAACTCAGATTAACGGTTCTGAAGTCGATGAGGATTTTGAGCAATACCTTAAACCTACGGCTTATATAGATTGTGATAACCCAGAAATTCAGGCTTTTGCCACTAAATCTGCTGTAGGCGCTAAAACAGAGCGTGAGCGAGCAATCAAACTTTATTATGCAGCGCGAGATGAAGTTCGCTATGACCCTTATGCGTTTGGCTTTAGTGGTGAAACCTTTAAGGCCAGTTGTGCATTGGCTGAACGTAAGGCTTTTTGTGTGCCTAAAGCTATTTTGCTTGCTGCCTTATGTCGTGCCCAAGGGATTCCTGCAAGGCTGGGTTTTGCCGATGTGAAAAATCACTTGGCATCGGAAAATTTAATTAAAATGATGCGTACCGATGTGTTCGCTTTTCATGGTTACACGGACATTTATCTTGAGGGTAAATGGGTGAAAGCGACGCCGGCATTCAACCGAGAAATGTGTGAAAAGTTTAATGTGTTGCCGCTGGAGTTTAATGGGCTTGAAGATTCAGTTTTTCATCGCTTTGATGGTGAGGGACAGAAGCATATGGAATACCTGAAAGATCATGGGTCTTTTGCAGACTTTCCGCCGGAAGGGTTAGTAGCCGCGTACCAAGAGCATTACCCGCATTTTTTTGATGGAGTGGGGGTGGATGTAATGCTCTCTAATATTCGTCTAGCCTAATAGCCAGTTAAGCCCAAGCGGTATAAAAGCAAATGCCGGTATTTTTGCCACGGTACTTGCCTGCTTTCAGAAGGGGCTTAGCCTTCTGAAAGCAGCTTAGCGTAAACGCCTGATTTCTTATGCTTCTTTACGATGTCGTAGAGGCTTTGGCCGGTTTTGTTCAAAGCACTGACTGAGCGACCTTCTTCTTTGAAGAATGATATGAACTGGGTGAAGCTCTCATCATTGAGTCCACGATAGGCTTTAAGAAGAATATGAAAGTCTTCGGAGGTGTCGTCTGCAGGCCGTTCCTTCAGAAAGCGTCGAATGCCATCTTCATTTAGTTGTTCATCAACGATCTTGATCTTATCTTTTTTCATTCTTACTTGCTCTGTTGGCTGCATAACATAAATAGTTGAGTAAATAGCTGAGAGGGATTCTAACATAGCGTGAAAATCTGATGTATAACCGTTTTTCCTTAGCTTATAGCGGTGTAACGTTTCAGCTTGCGCTCAACTTTTCACATCGTGGCGCTATAAGGCGCTTTTAGTTTGCTGCGCTAGAGTGGATTAAGTGTTACCGGTGTTACCGTGTTACCCAATATTGGGTAACACGTTACAGGCTGAGGAGGTAACGAATTAAGAATGGTTGGGGTCGACTCTTTACGTGTATTTTCATAACTTGTTGAAATATAATGATTTATGTGAGATCTTGAGAGTCTGGCATGGCTTCTGCATTATCTCTTATGCTTTTAAAGGAAACCTTCTACTAAAAATAACAATAAATAGGGAAGGATAATAAGAATAACAATCTGAAAAAGCGGAACCACGGTACGCCTTGGCGTATTAAGGGAATAAGCGAGCTTATAATAATAAAAACTTAGTTCAACATGGCTCAATAGTGTTCAACAATAAAAATAAGAAATGAAACAGCTTATATATTCCGGGCAAGAAAGTAAGAAAAATAATAAAAAACGCACGAAATCAAGAAAAAATCTCTTGGCTTTTTAGGCTGATTTTAGTTTTAGAGCCAAGAGTTTTTTTCTTTTCGTTTTTGAATCGCAAATCAGATTGGAGAGGTAATGTTGTCCCCCAATACTAAGTCATTTGCAATGGATGCAGCAGTTTTGAAAAGGAAAAGCTTGCGTCAGGCCCCTAATGTTCCTCTTCGTGTGTTTAATCGTGAAGACGGTTCTCGCCTTGGGCCTATTGGAAATATTTCCGTTGATGGTCTAATGCTTTTCTCCGCAAGCCAACTTTTACCGAATGAAATTTATCCCATGGCAATGGTGCTGCCTGTCAGTATCAAGGGCTCTAGGAGCGTGGCATTTGACGGTGAGTGTGTTTGGTGTGAATACAGCGAAGATAGGGCTACGTATGTGGCTGGCTTTTCTTTGGATGGGCTTGATAAAAGTAGTAATGAGATATTGCAGGTATTGATTCGTTCTTATGCTATTTGAGCGTAACACCTCAGCGCACGCTCAAAGCCGTGCATAATAGCGTTAAAAAATGATCATTTATGCGTATAAACTCCTGTTTTTCGCCTTGTTCTACTCAAATTTGAATGCAATCTGAACTCTTACAGAGTTCGCTGAGGTGTTACATTTGAGCTTGTGTCGGGGCTGTGTTGATAGCCTCTCTTGGTGGCTTATAGCGATACGTTCGCTGCTGCGCACTAGAATGATTCATCTGCGTAAACTCGGTATAATGGAAAGCC
The DNA here is from genome assembly GCA_016763235.1 of Pseudomonadales bacterium. Classification (GTDB taxonomy): domain Bacteria; phylum Pseudomonadota; class Gammaproteobacteria; order Pseudomonadales; family UBA3067; genus UBA3067. The sequence goes on along the minus strand of JAESUE010000388.1, from coordinate 2,304 downwards.
GAACTTCTTATGCGCAGTTAGCGCCGATAACCTCTTATGTATCAATTTGCCCGCAAAGCTCTTTTTCACCTTGACCCTGAAAAGGCCCATCATCTTGCTCTCAAGAGCATTCGCTATTCCGACAAGCTTACTCTGAGTCAGCATATTTTTGATAGCCTCGCTTCCCCTGTTACGGTAATGGGATTGGAATTTCGTAATCCTGTCGGCTTGGCTGCGGGTTTAGATAAAGATGCTGAATGCATCGATGGCATGGCCGCACTGGGCTTTGGGTTCATTGAGGTGGGTACTGTTACACCGCGCCCTCAAGCGGGAAACCCTAAGCCGCGATTATTTCGGTTGCCGGAACATGAGGCCTTGATTAACCGAATGGGGTTTAATAATAAAGGCGTTGATCATCTGGTCAGGCAGGTTAAGCAGGCCAGTTACACCGGTGTGCTTGGCATTAATGTGGGTAAGAATTTTGATACACCAGTCGATAAGGCCGTTTATGATTACTTGACCTGTATGCGCAAAGTTTACCCTTATGCAGGTTATATCGTTATTAATATATCTTCACCAAACACGCCAGGTTTGCGAGAGCTACAGCATGGAAAATATCTGAATGAGCTGTTAAACGCTTTAAAGTCTGAGCAGGAGATTCTGGAAGCAAAGCATGGTAAACGCGTCCCTCTGGTGTTTAAAGTGGCGCCGGATCTGGATGATGAGGAAATAAAAGAGATGGCTTTGCAGTTCCTAAGTGCTGGCATCGAGGGCCTTATCACCACTAATACTTGTGCCTCTCGTGAAGGTGTGGAGGGTGATAAGTACGCAAAGGAAGCTGGCGGCTTAAGTGGTGCGCCTATCTTTGATCAATCCACCAAAATACAGGAAAAGTTCTATCAGCACCTGGGTGACAACATCCCTTTGATTGGTGTTGGTGGTATTAATAGTGGCGAAAGAGCGTTGGAACGTTTGAAAAAGGGGGCAAAGTTATTGCAGGTCTATACGGGGTTTATTTATGACGGCCCTGGTTTGGTTCAAAATATAGTTGAGAAAATTAAGGGCGATGCGGTATAGCTGCTCATTGCTAAGTCTTGCGGTGACCGAGGTTTGTGACGAGTGGGTGCCTTTTTTCGTGAGAGCAAGGAAGTACCGTGTGGAGAATCTCAGTGTATAAGGCATACACGAGGGTTCGAGTACGGAACTGACACGGCTATTGCGGAAAAGTGCATTGTTAGAGCAGCCCTGCTAGCGCAGGCATGAGAGAATTAAAAAAGGCCCTAAGAAGGGCCTTATGTCGCACTCTATGTGCGCTTTGGGAGTACAGGCTTTCTTCTTAATAAACGATTGATTCAAGTTTGCGGTTTCTAGCCGAAATAATAACTCGGCTCTCTCGCGTTATCGTATATACGAAGTTACTCATCAATACAGTTTATTCTGGAAGTTGGTGGTAATATGTTAAACGTTCGCTATTTTATGAACACCGGAAACGCCCGAGTATCCACTCCATTGATCTTGCCGACCATCGTGCCACCCATTCAACCACGATTGTTTTTGCATGTCGCTTTCATACGGACAGCTCTCTTTGGATCGACCACTTAGGCCAGCATGATGACCACGGGAGAAAATTAATTCGGTTTTATCGCGTTTCTGTCTCTTCATAAGTTACTTTTCCTAACACTATCACTCGTTATTAGATATTTTTGGAAAACTGACTATGCGTGAATCGCATTACCCTTATTATTTCTTTTACCCTCCTTTTATTTGTGAAGTACTGGTATTAATAATGTTCTTTTTTTTCCTATTTGCCAATTATTTAATTCGCATATAGAGGGGGTTTTTTATGCATAATAAAGATATAAGCGCACTCTATACTATCTAAGTATCTGTAATATTAACAAATAAGATTTTGGAATAAACACGTGGAATTTAATTCGAATAACGAAAATGTTCATCAGTGGGTAGTAAGTTGTGAAAAGGGTTTTGAAAATATCCTTGAACAAGAATTATTATCATTTAACGGCGAGGTTAGCGAAACCAGGGCGGGAATCGTTAAGTTTTCTGGGCCTGTGGAAGTGGCAATGCGTTGTTGTTTATGGTCACGCGTTGCGTTAAAGGTGCTGAAGCCTTTGATACACATGGATATATCCGATGCAGATGAGTTGTATACGAAGGCCTCCACCCTTGAATGGGGGGATGTTCTGGATGTAGATAACACCTTTTCAGTGGGTGTCGCCAGTTCTCAGTCATGCATTAATAATACCCACTACGCTTCTTTACGAGTTAAAGATGCCGTGGTCGATTACTTCCAAGAAAAAATCGGCT
>JAESUE010000387.1 GCA_016763235.1 Pseudomonadales bacterium | reverse complement strand
TCATCCACAAGAATGACATGACGACCATCGGTAGAGAAAGGCAGGGAAGAGGGCTTCACCTGCGGTTGCAAACCGCGCTGGTCATAATCATCACGATAGAAAGCGATATCCAACTCACCCAAAGGCTCAGATAAGGAAAGACGTTGATGTAGCTTTTCGGCAATCCAGGCTCCCCCTGTATGAATGCCCACCATCACTGGATCAGGTACCGACTGGGAGGCAAGAAGCTGTTTTAAATCTTCCGTCATTTTGTCCACAAGTGGGTGGACGCTCGGAAGTTGATGCATTGATTTATCCTCTTATAACGACGCTACTGCTGCTGCGCAAAAAACCAGCTTTCAACAATGACCACTGCAGCAAAACTATCTAGCCCTTGTTTTTGTTTCACCCCCTGCATTGAAAGGGTTTCCATTCGATCTCTCGCTTCACGGCTGGTTAGGCGCTCATCGACACCGTGAGCAGGCAGATTAAAACGCCCATTCAAGCGACGCGCAAACTTTTTTGCACGCACGCTCATTTCGCTTTCGCTTTCATCCATATTATAAGGAATACCGACCACCAAGGCGTTTGGCTGCCACTCTTTCAACAAATCACCGATTTGCTGCCAGTTGGGAATACCATCGCGCGCGGGAATTGTGGCTAGCGGTGTTGCTGTACCGGTAACAGACTGGCCAACCGCAACACCAATACGTTTCGTTCCATAATCAAAACCAATAACGGTGACGGAGGGGGAGTTTAGATTCATATAAAAGTCAGTGGATGATGTTTTGAAAAGAGCCTGTTATTCAGGCGTGTCCGGCTTCGCGAGATAATAAATTAATATTAACCCCCAGGGATTTTGCCGCATTTTCCCAGCGCGCATAATAAGGGCAGTCGAAGAGCAAACCCCGCTTCGATTCGACCATTAGCCAGCTATTTTCATTAATTTCCTGTTCAAGCTGCCCACCACCCCACCCAGCGTAGCCGCGTATCACCAAAAATAACTTTGGGCCACGGTTTTTTGCAATCGCATGGAGGATATCCGGCGAGCCGGTGAGATAAATGCTGTCCCCTACCTTCTGCGTCGCGTCCCAGTCACCCTTTTCTTCATGTAATACAAAACCCGCTTCTGGCTGTACAGGCCCACCGGAAAGAACTGGTTTCTCAAGTACATCTGGATTTTCACACTCTATTCCCAGCTGATCGAATAACTCGGAAAGAGTGAAGGAGGAAGGTTTGTTCACCACAAAGCCCATAACGCCACTTTCATCGTGATCACAGAGATAGACAACGGATCTCGAAAAGCTAAAACCCTCAAGGTGGGGCATTGCAATTAATGGCTGACGGGCAAAACTTTGATCGAAAGAGGGAATTGTTTCCATACAATCATTATTGGCCTAAATTGACCGTACCGCAAGGCAATGAGCAAGAACAGATTGCTCTAACTGAGCCTGAAAGGCCGCCAAACCTCCACAGTAGAGCGAAAGACTCGTTCACCACGCTATTTAGCGTGAGGAATACCCGGCCTTTTCAAAGCGCCAAGTGCGAATGATTTCGAGGATATCGGTGTCTTTTCGCAGTTCCGGAGGAAATACCTCAAAAGGGGCCGCGCGCTTGACGCTATTCACTGCAGCATCATCAAGAACACGATGGCCACTGCTTTTAAGGACGCGCACGCTGTCAACACCTCCATTAGATCTAACAGCCACCAAGAGTCGAACCTCACCGAATATCTGACGCGACTTGGCTTCTTCTGGGTAATACAGGTTGCCGGTGCGCTCAACGGAGCGCCGAAAACTATCCAAATAGCGCGCATCTCGGGCTTCTTTCGTTGCCTCAGCGCTCAACTGCCTCTTGCGCGGCCGCTTTGCATAAATTTGCTTTTGCTCTGCCAGCTTAGCCTCAAGGCTGGAAATTTCTGTTTGCCTCTGCCGCATCAATTCAGCAAGCTCTGCCCGCAAGAACTCCTCCCCTTCTTTATTAAGCATTTCACGGCTTTTAAAAGAGGAGGCCCCCAAGGTTGTGAGCAAGCGTTTTGGCGCTTTAATTGCTTTTTTCATTGCCGCAGGGTCGGGCTGAACCTCTCTGATGACATTGTCATGAAAGTCGGCCTTTACATCGGTGCTCAGCTCTAGCTTCTCGTCTTTTGTTCCACTGGCTTCCTGATTGCTTTGGGCTAGAAAATCAGCTTCCTCAGGCGCATTCTTGCTTTTGCTCTGGGAAAGCGTTATTTCCAACACCTGCTGCGAAGCTTGTTTTTCGACTTCGCTAAAGGTAATGCCAAAAATAAATACAATATGCAGAACAACGGCGACACCAAGGGTGTAGCCCATTGGGTCATCGCTCTGAAAAAAACCCGATAAAAAGGAATTAGACACTACGCCGGGACGCAAAAAACTCTCCTAAAATAAATCACACTAAAAATAAGCATCTTTGCACTTCTAAAAACGGATGCTGAAAAAGAGCACCGTGTTTAATCCAATACCCGCAACTCCAAGGCATCTAGTAGCAATGCTGCAATATTGGTTTCAAAGGCCCTGTCAATCTCCCTTATGCAGGTTGGACTGGTGACATTCACTTCGGTGAGGCAATCACCGATCACATCAATACCAACAAATATAAGCCCTTTTTCTATGAGAGTAGGTGCTAGTTGTTCACAAATCCAGTAATCCCTCTCTGTTAGCGCTTGCCCCACCCCCGAACCGCCAGCAGCAAGGTTTCCACGCAACTCACCTTCGGCTGGAACACGCGCCAGAGCATAAGGCACCGGCTTGCCATCGATTAACAAAATGCGCTTATCACCGTTGCTGATTTCGGGAATATATTGTTGCGCCATCACTGGCCTCGATTCATGCTGGGTCAATGTTTCTATAATGACCGAGGTGTTTTCATCTTTACCCTTAACACGAAAAATAGATTCACCACCCATTCCGTCCAGAGGTTTTATCACCACGTCTTTATGGGTTTGAATAAACTCTCGCAACAAATCAGCGCGCTGTGACACAAGCAAAGGAGGGCAACATTGAGGAAAGCTCGTTGCAAAAAACTTCTCATTACAATCTCTCAGGCTTTGCGGCTTGTTAACCACAATTGCACCCGCCTGCTCGGCCCGTTCAAGAAGATAGGTGGTATAGATATAGTTCATATCGAAAGGCGGGTCTTTACGCATCAAGATGAAATCAAAATCACCAAGATGATATTCTTGCTCATCTGCTAATTCATACCACTGCTCTGCATCTTTCAGCGTTAAGGGCCGGCCGATGCCACTTGCATCACCATTTCGGCTGAATAAATCGCCCTGTTCAAAATAAACCAACTCCCACTGCCGCTTAGAGGCCTCCCTCAGCATCGCCAAGGTACTGTCCTTCTTCGTATTAGTTTTGTTAATAGGGTCCATTATTACTGCAAGCTTAAATGTCATAGTCTTAACTTAGTTTTGAGGGCAAACCATGGAAACTTTAGCCGTATGAGCCTTTTATCGAGATAAAACACTCAAGCCGTTTGCCGCTGTGAAGGAAAAGAAAGCGAATTCGTCAAAGGCCAAAAGTTTACACGCTTATTGGATTTTGCGGAAATTTTCTCAGCCATCAAGATGCCCTCCAAAAGCATGCAATAGTTTTCAGGGGTGAATTGTTCAGATTGTGTGACAAGTCGGAAAATTTTGTCGCCATACGCTGAATTTACGGCTAGTCTAAAAAAGAACCCGCCATTTTAACGTAGCGGTTTTAGAATTAATAATCGTGTTAAGGCAAACCCAATGGCAGATGATTTTGATAGTTTAAAAGTAATGATAATCGACGACAGCAAAACAATTCGCCGAACCGCTGAAACATTACTCAAAAAAGCAGGCTGTACCGTGATTACTGCAACGGATGGCTTTGACGCACTTGCGAAAATAGCGGACACCAAACCCGACATTATTTTCGTAGACATTATGATGCCTCGTTTGGATGGCTACCAGGCATGCGCTCTAATCAAAAACAACAGCTCCTTTAAAAACACGCCTGTTATCATGCTTTCCAGCAAAGATGGCTTGTTTGACAAAGCGAAAGGGCGCGTCGT
>JAESUE010000386.1 GCA_016763235.1 Pseudomonadales bacterium | reverse complement strand
GTTAAATGATCATTTTTTAACGCCGTTATGCGCGAGTTTGGCCGTGAGCTGAATCGTTACGAAAGAGAATTCCGTAGCGCTTCGAGAACTGGGCTTGTTTTTGGTCGCACATGACGCCAGATAAAAAATGCTTCGGCAGCCTGCTCCACCAACATCCCCAGCCCATCCATTACTTTAGCTGCGCCCTGCTGTTCTGCCCAAACATTAAAAGGTGTCGGCTCAGCACCATACATCATGTCGTAACACCAACTATGGGGAGCAATACAGCCGGATGGAAGCGGTGGCAGTTGCCCACCTAAGCTGGCAGAAGAACCATTAATGAGGCAATCAAAAGGGCGATCATCCAATGCATCAAAACCACAGGGGTGAATCTTTCCAAGGTGCTGAAAGTGCTCGGCCAAACCTTCTGCCTTAGAAACGGTGCGATTAACCAGCACCAACTCGGCAGGTTGCTCAGCAAGAATCGGGGCCAAAATGCCCCGCACGGCGCCACCGGCACCCACAATCAGGATGCGTTTACCCTTAATTTCACCGTGATGATTGTTAAGAATGTCTGTCACCAGACCCACGCCATCGGTGTTTTCTCCGAAGATTTCACCATCAACAAAGCTCAAGGTATTTACCGCGCCGGCCAACTCTGCTCGCTGTGAACGTTTCGTCGCTAACTGCCACGCTTGTTCTTTAAAGGGAACGGTGACATTAAGACCTTTACCGCCAGAGTCAGAAAAACCCTCCACCGCTTGCTTAAAGGCATCTTCCGCCACCAGCATGGCTTCATAACAAAGGTTCTGCTCACTTGTTTCAGCAAACATGCGGTGAATAGAAGGAGATAAGCTGTGTTTGATGGGGTTGCCCATCACGCCGTAACGATCCATATTTTTCTCTCTAAACATCGGCCCAGGCGCGAGGCTGAATAAAGTATTCGGTGAGTTTTTCCTCTGGGCTACCAGGCTCTGGGTGCCAATCGTATTTCCACGATACCGCCGAGGGAAGGGACATCAAAACAGACTCTGTACGCCCGCCCGACTGCAAACCAAACAAGGTGCCGCGATCAAAAACCAGATTAAATTCCACATAACGGCCACGGCGTATTAATTGAAATTCCCTTTCTCGTTCACCGTAGGCGATGTTTTTTCGTTTAGCGACAATCGGGCGATAGGCCCTAATGTAACTATCACCCACCGACTTGAGGAAGGCCAAGCTCTGATCAAAACCCAGTTCGCTAAAATCATCAAAAAACAAACCACCAATGCCTCTCGCTTCATTACGATGCTTAAGAAAAAAGTATTCATCGCACCAGTGTTTAAAGCGTGGGTAGATATTTTCGCCAAAAGGGTCGCAGGCTGTTTTTGCTGTTTTATGCCAAGCGATGCAATCTTCATCGAAACCATAATACGGTGTTAGATCGTAACCACCCCCAAACCACCACACCGGTTCTTCACCTTCTTTTTCTGCAACAAAAAGGCGCACATTCATATGAGAGGTGGGCACATAGGGGTTTTTGGGGTGAATAACAAGGGAAACACCCATGGCCTGAAAACTGCGCCCTGCTAACTCGGGGCGATGGGCAGAGGCCGAAGGAGGAAGCTCACCACCAAACACATGGGAAAAATTCACGCCGCCCTTTTCAATGACCTTGCCACCTTCCAGAACACGACTAACACCGCCACCACCGGCTTCCCGCTGCCATTCGTCGCGGATAAAGCGGCCTTCGCCATCTTCTTCCTCCAATTGTCGGCAGATATTGTCCTGCAAGGAGAGTAAATAGTTTTTCACCTGATCTAAATCGAAATCGCTCACGGCTGCTCCTGTGAATGGATTATGGCTGGGAAGGCCCTTCTAAAAACTCAGGGGCGTATAACAGTATTATCACAAAGATTTTGTATTCGAGAAGGGTTACGGGCTCCGCCAAGCGGCCCCACCAGCAAGTAGTCTAAACCGCTTTGCAGCTGCTGTCGCACCTGCAGGGGAGTTTTTGCCGGAGCAAAGCCTGTGACATTCGCACTACTGGAAACCAAGGCTCCACCAAATAAAAGGCAGAGTTCTTGAACCAAAGGGTGCATAGAGATGCGAAGAGCAACGCGGGAATGCTGGCCTTTAATCCAGGGGGGAATACATTGATTTTCGTCGGGAAGCAGCCCCGTTAAAGGCTCAGCAAGAGAAGACCGCTCCAGAAAATCTAGCTGTGTCGTGCTCAAACCCGGCAAAAGTGCCATGACTTGCTCACGGCTTGCGGCCACTAGAATCAGTCCTTTAGCCTCATCTCGATGCTTTAGCGCCAACAAACGGTCTACCGCATCGGCATTAAAGGGGTCACAACCCAGGCCATAAACAGATTCAGTGGGGTAGGCAAGCAAGCCCCCGCTTTCAAGACAACGGACAGCCTGCTGAATTTTAAATGCTGACGCTTTGAACATCGATTAAACCTGGCGGGCTACCCGCCAGCTTGCACTGATGCTTTCGCCAGTCGCTCCTGAAGAGCCTGATTTTTAACGACCACCTCGTCTCCCATCGCTTTTCTGTCTTCCACCAAACGTTTAGTCAACGCTGCATCAGAAACTGCCAGTATTTGCGCGGCCAAATAAGCGGCATTTTTAGCGCCTGCTTTACCAATTGCCACGGTCGCAACCGGAATGCCACCGGGCATTTGTACTGTGGAAAGCAATGCATCCTCACCATTAAGCGGGCCACCACCGACGGGTATACCGATCACTGGCTTGATGGTGTTGGCGGCTACGGCTCCAGCCAAGTGTGCGGCCATGCCTGCTGCTGCAATAAATATCTCACAACCCCTCGCTTCGGCATCTTTCACATACTGGTGGGTCAATGCAGGGGTTCGGTGGGCAGAGGTAATTTTTGCTTCGAAAGGAACCCCCAGTTTTTCAAGAACGGTAAATGCCGTTTCAACAACTGGGAGGTCAGAATCAGACCCCATCAAAATAGCGACGAATGGTTTAGACATGGTAAGAACCTTTAAAACAACGATTGGGTTAAAGGTCGCCAAGCTACCTTAGCAATGATATTTTGGCAAGCATGAAGGGAGAGAGGGCCTCAGAAAGTACCGCGATCCAGCTATTTGCTATCACGGGGCTTTTTGCAATATCCCCCCGCCTCTTCAATAATCGAACCTTTTAACTCTAATAATACCAGTGCTGAAGCAACTTCACCGGCTGAAAGCCCAGAACGTTCAATAATTAAATCTATTGGCATCGGGTCGTAATCCAGACAAGCTAATAACCCACCTTCTTCTTGTTGCGGTTCGCGAGCAGGGGCTTGCTGCTGCGTAGGGTTTTTTATGGATGACCCAATGAGTGATGCCTTTTTAGGTGAAGCGGCTGGCTCCGCTTCCTTGCCCGCTTCCCCCGGCGACTGTGCAGGCTGAGGTGTAAACACATCGGGCATTGATTCGCTTAACGCTGCAAAGCCCTGCAGTTCGTTAAACATATCCTCGCCACTTTCAACCAATGTGGCACCTTGTTTGATCAAACTATGACACCCTCTGCTCAAGGGGTGATGAATGGAACCTGGAATCGCAAACACTTCCCTCCCTTGCTCAAGGGCCATTCTGGCGGTAATCAATGAACCACTTTTTAGGGCCGCTTCCACCACCAATACACCATAACTTAAGCCACTAATAATGCGGTTACGACGGGGAAACAGTTGAGGTCTTGGCTGTGTGCCAATGGGGTATTCTGAAATAACGGCCCCCGCCTTACAGATTGCTCTGGCCAAGTTCAAATGCTGGCGCGGGTAGAGATGGTCTAGGCCATGCCCGGCAACAGCGATGGTAAAACCCCCTGCATCCAGTGCCGCTTGATGCGCCTCGCCATCAATACCCGCCGCTAGACCACTGGTAATCAGCAAACCATTCTGGGCCAAATAACGGGAAAAATTGCGTGTATTGCTTAAGCCTGCCTGACTGGGGTTTCGACTACCAATCACGGCTATTTGGGGAACACTCAGGAATTCAGGGTCACCCGCCACAAAGAGAAAAGGAGGTGGATCATGAATTTCTTTGAGCAGGAATGGGTAACGCGGATCATGAAAACAAACAATGTGATGATCGGGGTGCTCAGCCCAATTAATATCTTTTTGCACACCCTCTAACCATGAATTAAGAGGTTCCAAGGCCTCCAGCTGGGACAAGGAGGTGGTCTGCAATAAGCTAATGGCCTCCTTTCCTAGGCCCAGATTTTGCAATCGCTCTGCTGAAAACGAAAAAAGCTGTTGAGGCAAGATATTTTGCTTCAACAGCTTTTGAAAAGAAACAGCGCCGACTCTCGGTAAACGCCCTACCGCCAACCACGCTTTGAGTTCAAGGGGGTCATTTGACCAGTTCTGCATTGAAAGACATCTCTATTAATTGAAATTCACCTCAGCAGATGGATGTAAGATCACTATCCATCTGGGCTTTCAGGCAGTTTCAATTAACAAATCAAAAAGATACCTTAAGGCTCACGGATTTCATCAAGTACCGCCATCGAGCTGGTTGCTTTAAGTACGAGGGCATAGCTGACTTTTTCGAAGGTTCTAAAAACCATCATCATACCAGCTCGTTCAGAAGGCAATTGGACTAACTCATCGGTGTAGATATCGCGTATAGCCTCGCCTTTGCGGTAGATAGCAAACACATCCCCTTGCTCTACCCCTTCGCGCGCGCCACGATTAACCACTACTACATCGTATTGTGCCACATTTTTCACGCCACTCATCACACTGATGATTCTTCCAGCGATGCCTTTTTTAGGTGATTTTGGATAAAACACCGACTGTACTTTACGTTCCTCGGTAGGAATCAATCGATCCCCGATACGGATTTCTTGATTAGCACGCACTAATTCGGTTTTAGCAATATCGTCGGTCACCTTCACAATTTTCCCCAAACCCAGCTCTTTGGCGTCGTAGCCAAGAACCTCTTTAGTTTTAGGGTCTATATAGGCGCTACCTTGGCGATACATGCCATAGGCACTATGCTGTTGATTCCAGTCTCCTCGGGCATAAACGTAATCACCAACCCCCATAACGACGTGATTTTCATTGCCTGCTACGACATAAGGCGCATCTTCCAGCTGCTCTTTTGTTAGCACTCGGCTATCCGTCAGAAAGCTTTGTATGGCATCAAGGGGGATCGCAGGAATGACAGAATCAAGATCAGACGCGCGAATACGCGGCGAAAGTTTAATTGTACCGTCTGACAAACGCTTGCTGTTATGCCGACTGCGTTTCAGCTCCAAACGTGGCTCACCGTCAACGTAAACCAGTTTGATCATATCTCCGGGGTAAATTAAATGCGGATTTTTCACCTGGCGGTTAATATGCCAGATTTCTGGCCACAACCAAGGGTCCCGCAAAAAGGTGCTTGATATATCCCACAGGGTGTCACCCCGTTTCACTTCATATTGCGAGGGATGATCCGGTGCCAGCGCAATATTCTCAGCTAATGCACTGAAACTCAGTAAGGTTGAAACAATTAGCCCAAGAACTATTTTCTTCATGTACAAAATCCCTATATATTATGGAACAAGGTGATTTATTAAACTACCCAACGTATTAACAAACGCTAGGGCGTTGGGTTCTTACGTTACCATCACCCACGCCACTGTTTTTAAAGTTTAGCAGCTTGCTGCTAAAGTCCCAGTGATCAGAAGTGATAAAGTCGAAGTAACACCTCAGAAAACTCTGTAACTGTTCAAATTTGGGCAGTAGCAAGGCGAAAATGCTTACAAATTGCACCCTAATAAGGGTTTTAGCATAGACTAAGCGTTAGGGAACAACACTATCCCCAGCTTTATTTCCCCTAAGTATTCACTTTTACCATCAGAAACCTGAATCGGACCCGATTTTTATGGCTGTACTTGAAATTCTTGAGTTTCCCGACCCACGGCTGCGCAATAAAGCCAAAGCGGTCAAGGTGGTAGATAAATCTATCCAAAAACTCATCCACGATATGCTCGAAACCATGTATAACGCGCCCGGGATTGGTTTGGCTGCAACGCAAGTTAACGTTCATAAGCGCGTGGTGGTTATGGATATCAGCCCAGATCAGGATCAACCCCGCGTTTTCATTAACCCCAAAATCACGCCCATTGAAGAACAAACCACCGAGTCTCAAGAAGGCTGTTTGTCTGTACCGGGGTTTTACGAACAAATCATGCGTTACGAAAAAATAAATGTCAGCGCGCTGGATAAAAACGGACAAGCCTTTGAATTAGATTGTGATGACCTTCTTTCCGTGTGCATTCAGCACGAAGTAGACCACTTGAACGGTAAACTTTTTGTGGATTATATTTCTTCCCTAAAACGACAGCGCATCAAGAAGAAGCTCGAAAAACAACACCGCGAACAAAACTAAACCTAAGGCCTCAGCGAACTCTGCAAGAGTTCAGATTGCGTTCAAATTTGAGCGTGAGCTGAGGTGTTACCGCTAAACCTCCATTGACCCAAGCCCCATTCAAACTTTATGACAAATACAGCCTCTACTAGCCCCGAAACACCAGGGCTAAAGATCATCTTTGCCGGTACGCCAGAATTTGCGGCCATGCACCTGCAGGCATTACTGGATAGCCACCACGAAGTCTGTGCCGTGTATACACAGCCCGACCGAAAAGCTGGGCGCGGAAGAAAACTGCAACCCGGCCCAGTAAAAACACTGGCTTTGCAGCACGACATCCCCGTATTCCAACCATTATCCTTAAAAGGTGAAGAAGAGCAACAAGCCATGGCTGCGCTGAATGCAGACCTGATGGTGGTGGTTGCCTATGGACTCATCCTGCCCACCGCTATCTTAAACACACCGCGATTAGGCTGTGTGAATGTGCACGCCTCGTTGCTACCACGTTGGCGTGGTGCAGCACCGATACAAAGGGCCATTATCGCGGGAGATAATGAAACGGGTATTTGTTATATGCAGATGGACAAAGGCCTTGATACCGGTGATGTGCTTTACACGCTACGCTGCCCCATTACCGCATCTGACACCGGCCACTCGCTGCATGACAAACTCGCCCAGCTCGGCAGCGAACAGCTTGCCGAGGTGCTGGATAAATTAAACGCAGGCGTTTTGAAACCTCAAGCGCAAGACAACGGCCAGTCTAATTACGCACCCAAACTAAGCAAAGCCGAAGCACAACTCGACTGGAATCAAAGTGCCCAAACACTGGAGCATCAGGTTCGCGCCTTTAACGCCTGGCCCGTCACCTTTACCCATCTTGATGAGGATGTGGTTCGAGTTTGGCAAGCAACAGCGCTATCCCAAAGTTATTCTCCAACGGCCACACCGGGAACAGTTGTTTCCACCAGCAAAGAGAGTATAAACATTGCCTGTGCAGAAGGCGTGCTGTGCTTAGAAACGTTACAGTTCCCAGGGGGAAAAGCCCTGAGTTGTGAGCAAATACTGGCATCAAAAAAAGAACGTTTAACACCGGGCACTACTTTCACCTTTAAGCCATTGCTAAAAAAATGATCAACATGCAACTCTCAAACCCTAGCCACCCACACAATTTTGGAAACCACCATTGAAATCATCTCGCGCGCTTGCCGCTCGTATTCTTCGTCCCCTGCTGAGCGAATCCCCATCGGGCAACCTCAGCGAACAGTTCAACACTCACCTAAACACCGACAACGATAAAGATCAGGGTTTGATAAAAGAGCTGTGCTTTGGTGTTTGCCGTCATTATTTATACTTGCAAGCGATTACCCAGTCCTTACTGGCGAAACCGCTCAAGAAAAAAGACAAAGACATCGAACTGCTTATTTTAATTGGGCTTTACCAGCTCAAATTTTTACGCACTCCCGTTCATGCCGCGATCAATGAAACCGTTTCGGGCTGCATTGCACTCAAAAAACCCTGGGCGAAGGGGCTTATCAATGGCGTGCTAAGACGTTTTCTTCGTGACCAAAATAACATCGAAAATGGCATCTCTAAAAAACTCAGCACGCAAACGAGCCATCCCTCTTGGTTGGTTGCAAGCTTAGAAAAAGACTGGCCTCAGCACTGCGCCGATATACTTGAAGCCAACAATGCACCCGCCCCCTTAACTCTGCGCGTTAACTCGCTAAAAGGCTCGGTATCCGAGTATTTGGAAACCCTCTCTAACGCAGGTATTCAAGCCCAGGCGTGTGACTTTTCTAAAGATGGCATCACTCTGAAGGAGGCTGTAAAAGTAGAGTTTCTTCCGGGTTTTGCAGAAGGCTTGTGCTCTGTCCAAGATGAATCGGCCCAACTTGCCGCAGACCTGCTCGAAGCGGCACCCCATCAACGGGTTTTGGATGCTTGCTCAGCGCCAGGTGGGAAAACCTGCCACATTCTAGAAAAATATCCCCAGTTAGAAAGTCTGATTGCTTTGGATAAAGAGCCAGTTCGGCTTGAGAAAGTTCATTCTAACCTCGAACGACTGAATTTAAGGGCTGAACTGAAAGCCGCCGATGCCGCAAACCTTTCCACTTGGTGGGATAAACGACCATTTCAACGCATCTTACTCGATGCACCCTGCTCGGCAACCGGCATTATTCGTCGTCACCCAGATATAAAGTGGTTAAGGCGAGAGAAAGACATTTCCATGCTGGCGCAACAACAGCTAGAGTTATTGACGTCATTATGGCAAACGCTCGAACCCGGTGGCATCTTGGTCTACGCCACCTGCTCGGTACTGAAGCAGGAAAATGAAAACCTTGTTGAACAGTTCCTTTCACAGACAAAAGATGCACAAGAAATCAAAATAGAGGCTAATTGGGGCATTTCCACCACAATAGGCAGACAAATACTTCCAAAACCCGGCAGACAGGATGGCTTTTATTACGCACGACTGAGAAAATGCACGGATAAATAGAACACAACCTTTTCAACTTCACGGCTTTTTTGCAGCGATGAAAATAATTATTTTAGGCGCCGGACAAGTCGGTGGCACCCTGGCACAAAATCTCGCCATTGAGGAAAACGATATTACTGTCGTTGATACTGACGGAGAACTATTGCGTAATCTTCAAGATCGTATGGATATTCGTACGGTAATTGGTAGGGCCTCCTACCCCAATATTCTGCGCCAGGCTGGAGCAGAAGATGCCGACATGCTCATTGCCGTCACCAATAGTGACGAAGTGAATATGATAGCCTGCCAAATTGCCTTCACGCTGTTCCGCACCCCAACAAAAATTGCCCGTATTCGTGCCACTGCCTACATCACTCGTACTGGCCTGTTTAACAACGAAGCACTGCCCATTGATGTCATTATCTCGCCAGAACAGGTGGTAACCAATCACATCAAACGGCTCATTGAGCACCCCGGTGCCTTGCAGGTTTTGGACTTTGCTCAGGGCAAAGCCCAGCTTGTGGCGGTGCGCGCTTTCCACGGCGGCCCACTGGTAGGCCAGGAAATTCGTTACCTACGCCAACATATGCCCTCTGTTGACACCCGTGTTGCTGCCATCTTTCGACGTGATCGCGCAATCATGCCGGAGGGTTCCACCATTATTGAAGTGGATGATGAAGTCTTCTTTATCGCGGCAAAAAATAACATTCGCGCCGTAATGAGCGAATTAAGAAAACTCGAAAGCAACTACAGCCGCATCATCATTGCCGGTGGCGGTAATATCGGTGAACGCCTCGCCGAAGCCATAGAAAGCCGTTATCGGGTCAAAATCATTGATCATAATGTTGGCCGTTGTCGTTATCTTTCCCAAGCCTTAAGTAGCACCATTGTGCTGCAGGGTTCCGCATCCGATCAGAACCTGTTACTGGAAGAAAACATTGAGGAAACCGATGTTTTTCTTGCCGTCACCAACGATGACGAGGCCAATATAATGTCCTCAATGCTGGCGAAACGTCTTGGTGCGCGCAAGGTCATGACCATTATCAACAACCCTGCTTATGTGGATTTGGTGCAAGGTGGTGATATCGACATCGCTATTTCCCCCCAGCAAGTGACCATTGGTAGTTTGCTCACCCATGTTCGCCGTGGTGACATGGTGAATGTGCACTCCCTGCGTCGTGGGGCGGCAGAAGCCATTGAAGCCATTGCCCATGGAGATGAAAACTCTTCTCGTGTAGTAGGCAAAGCCATTGGTGATATTGACCTACCAGAAGGCACAACCATCGGTGCCATCGTCAGGGGAGATGAAGTACTCATCGCCCACGACCATGTCATCATCGAAACCGATGACCACATCATTCTCTTCCTGGTAGACAAACGGCGAATTCGGGATGTCGAACGCTTGTTCCAGGTCGGCATTACCTTCTTCTAATAGCGCAGAGCCCAACCCACTATGCACTCATCCGTAATACTCAGAGTTGTAGGCGTTCTGCTGATGGTATTCAGCTTTACTATGGTGCCGCCAATTCTTGTGGCCTTTATTTATCAAGATGTTGGCTTACAGCCTTTTTTTACCGCCTTTATCATTACCTTGCTGACCGGCCTGTTTATTTGGCTGCCAGTGCAACATAAAAGGGATGAACTACGCACACGGGATGGATTTGTAGTAGTGGTGCTTTTTTGGTCAGTACTGGCTTTATCTGGCAGCCTGCCCTTTTACCTTTCACCACAACCGGAAATGAGCTTTACCGATGCCTTTTTTGAATCCCTATCTGGCCTCACCACCACCGGCGCCACTGTCCTAACCGGCCTGGACGACCTGCCAAAATCTATTCTTTTTTACCGCCAACAACTACAGTGGTTGGGCGGCATGGGTATTGTCGTTTTGGCCGTTGCAGTACTTCCCATGCTCGGCATCGGGGGAATGCAGCTCTATCGCGCCGAAACCCCCGGCCCCATCAAAGACTCCAAGCTAACGCCACGCATTAAAGAAACAGCAAAAGCCCTTTGGTATATTTATCTCACCCTCACAATCGCCTGTTTTTTATCCTATTGGGCGGCGGGTATGGACGTCTTTGATGCCATCTGACATAGCTTCTCTACGGTGGCAATCGGCGGTTTTTCCACCCATGACAAAAGTATTGGTTTTTTCAATAGCCCTCTGATTGAGGCGATCACCATGGTATTTATGCTGGCCTCATCGGTGAATTTTGCCCTGCATTTTATGACCCGTCACCGACGATCACTGAAGCATTATTTGCGTGACCCCGAGCTAAAAACAATGCTGGGTATTATGGCCATACTCTCGTTGATCGTTTGCAGCGGACTTTATTTCAGCAAAACTTACGACGACCCCTTGGATGCCTTGCGTTATGGCTTATTTGAAACCATCTCCATCGCCACCACGACTGGCTACGGCTTAAAGGATTTTTCAGTCTGGCCTAGCCTGATCCCCATCGCATTAATTATGGCCAGCTTTATCGGAGCCTGCGCAGGCTCCACAGGTGGTGGCATCAAAGTCATTCGTGCATTACTCCTTTTCAAACAAGGTGCCCGCGAAGTGCGCCGCCTTGTTCACCCTAACGCCGTATTTCTGGTCAAGATAGGTAACAGCGCCGTTCCCGACCGCGTGATAGAAGCCGTTTGGGGCTTTGTGGGAGCCTACCTTGCTTTGTTTGTCCTACTAATGCTGGCCGTAATG